>CALWIE010000061.1 GCA_944380625.1 uncultured Clostridia bacterium | reverse complement strand
TTCTCCGTCTCCCGCAGGATGTCGGTGAGGTTCTCCTTCAGCTCGTCGATGGTGTAGGCGTTGGAGGGGTGGAAGGGAAGGGCAATCATAGGCTTTATCTGGGAGAGGTCGATCTCCACGCAGCCATCGTAATAGGCCACCTCCCCGGGCTTCAGCTCCCGGTAATCGCTGCTGCGGCCGTGCGCAGAAAGCCACTCCTTGGTGTCCCCGTCCGTCTGCCAGACGGAGGAAAGGCAGGTGGTCTCGGTGGTCATCACATCCACCCCGTTGCGGTAGTCCGTATCCATGGAGGCCACGCCGGGGCCCACAAACTCCATGACCTTGTTCTTCACGTAGCCGTTTTGGTACACCGCCCTGCAGATGGCCAGGGCGATGTCGTGGGGGCCCACCCAGGGCTGGGGCCTGCCGGTGAGGTAGATGGCCACCACTTCGGGATAGGGGCTGTCCCAGGTGTCCCCCAGGATCTGCTTGTCCAGCTCGCCGCCGCCCTCGCCCACAGCCATGGTGCCCAGGGCGCCGTAACGGGTGTGGCTGTCGCTGCCCAGGATCATCTTCCCGCAGCCGGCGTAGGCCTCCCGCATGTACTGGTGGATGACCGCCACATGGGGGGGGACATAGACGCCGCCGTACTTCTGGGCGGCGGTAAGGCCGAACATGTGGTCGTCCTCATTGATGGTGCCCCCCACCGCGCACAGGGAGTTGTGGCAGCAGGTGAGCACGTAGGGCATGGGGAATTTCTCCATGCCAGAGGCCCGGGCCGTTTGGATGATGCCCACATAGGTGATATCGTGGGAAGCCAGGGCGTCAAAGCGGATTTGCAGGGCATCGGGGTCGCCGCTTTGGTTGTGACTTTGGAGAATGCCGTAGGCGATGGTGGCCTTTTTTGCCGCCCGGGGGTCCGCCCCCTTTATGCGGGGATGAACAAAGGCTTGGGTGGCAGGGACCAGTTCTGACCCGTCCACCAGGTAGACGCCTTCCTCGTGGAGCTTTATCATGTGCAATACCTTCTTTCTAAAACGCAGTTGATAGGTACAATCTCACCGTTTGGGAAGCAGGGGCGGGGCGATCCCCTCCAGGCCCACGCAGGCCAGCGCCGTCAAAAGCAGCCGCTGGGTCCCCCGGTAGGCGCCTGCGGTGTCGAACCACTCCTCCAGGCTGTGGCAGCCCCCGCAGGTCCCGCCGCCGCCCAGGGTGCAGGCGGGGATCCCCAGGCTCAGGGGGATATTGGCGTCGGTGCTGCTGTGTGCGACGCCCTTGAGCTCCTGGCCCAAGGCCCGGGCGGATTCCTCCACCAGCTGGACAATGGGGCAGCCGGCGGGCTGGCTGCCTCCGGGGCGGTTGCCCACCTGCTCCCATTCCACCGTCACCCGGGCAGAGGGGTCGTAGGTGCGCCCGGCGGTGCTGTGGACCCACTCCCGCTCCTGGGCCCAGCGCCGGTTCTCCTCCTCCACGCCCCGCCGGATACAGGCGAGGATCTCCTGGTGGAGTTTTTCCAGGGAGCTCTGGTCGTCGGAACGCATGTCCACCAGCATGCTGCACTGGTAGGGAATGGCGTTTATAGAGGCGCCCCCCTCCACCACCCCCACGTTAAAGGTGGTCTTGGGCTCTTCGGGGACCCGGAGCTCCCCGATATACCCGATGGCCCGGCCCATGGCGTGGATGGGGTTCACACAGCCAAAGTCCCCGTAGGAGTGGCCCCCCGGCCCCCGGAAGGTAACCTTGTAGCGGATGCTCCCCGTGCCGCCGTAGATATAGTCTTCCCCGGCGCCGTCGATGGAGAAAAAGCCGTCCACCTCGTCTCCCTGGCGCTGGAAAAAGTGGCGCATACCCCGCAGGTCGCCCAGGCCCTCTTCCCCCACGTTGGCGCCCAGGATCAAATTCCCTACAGGCCGGGCCCCCAGCTCCCGGAGGGCCCGCAGCAGGGCCAAGATCTCCGCGCAGCCCCGGGTGTCGTCGGCGATGCCCGGGCAGTAGATCCGGCTGCCCTCCCAGTGGGGCTCCAAGGGGGTGTCCATGGGGAACACCGTGTCCAGATGGGCGGTCACGTACAGGGTGGGCCCCTCCCCGCAGCCGGGGATCCGGGTGTACACGTTGCCCACCTCGTCCTGCTCTGCCAGATAGCCCTCCTTTTCCACCAGCTCCTTAAAGCGCCGGGACTTCTCCCCCTCCTGGTTGCTGAAGGCGGGAATGCAGGTCAGCTCGATCTGCTGCCGGATGGTGTTCTCACTGTCCCTCTCGATGAAAGAGGCCGCCCGCTGGAAGGCTTCGCTCCCCAAAAGGCGTTCCATTTCTGCTCGCATGGCTCTCTCCTCCCTCCCGGGCCCACAGCCGGCGGGCTCCCGGAAAATTCTATGGGACTATCATACCACAGGAAAAGGGAAACCACAAGGGAAATACTTCAGCCATTTACAGGAACAGAGCAACGCCTCCCTGGGAAAACCCACCCTTTTTCCCCCCCGCCGCTTGACAAGGGAAGGCAGATGCAATACCATAGGCCTAGGACCCTTTTGAGGAAACTGGACGAGGGAGGAGTTTACCATGAAAATTTACGTATCCGCCAGCGCCTGGCGGGATGGGGACGGTTCCCAGCAACGCCCCTTCAAGCGCATTGGGGACGCGGCGAAGGCCGCCCAGCCGGGGGACGAGGTGTTGGTCGCCCCCGGGGTGTACCGGGAGTATGTGGATCCCCAGAACGCCGGCACAGAGGACGCCCGGATCACCTATCGCAGCACAGAGCCCCTGGGGGCCGTCATCACCGGGGCGGAGAAGGTCGCATCCTGGAGCCCCTACAAGGGGACCGTATGGACGGCCCGGGTGCCCAACTCCCTGTTTGGGAGCTACAACCCCTATACCACCTATGTCTACGGGGACTGGTACTTCGCCGGGCGCTCTAAGCACACGGGCTGTGTGTACCTAAACGACAAGGCCATGTACGAGGCGGCCTCCCTTGAGGAGTGCCTGCAGGGCCAGGTCTACGAGTGCTCTTGGGAGCCGGAGGCCTCTGTGTACAAGTGGTTTGCCCAGCAGGACGGGGATGAGACGGTGCTCTACGGAAACTTCCAGGGGAAGGACCCCAACCGGGAGAACGTGGAGATCAACGTGCGCCGGGAGTGCTTTATGCCCTCGAAGACCGGCGTGGGCTATATCACGGTCAGTGGGTTTGCGATCACCAAGGCGGCCACCACCTGGGCGCCCCCCGCCGCCTATCAGGACGGCATGATCGGCCCCCACTGGTCCAAGGGCTGGATCATTGAGGACTGCGAAATCTCCAACTCCAAGTGCGCGGGCATCTCCCTGGGAAAGTACCTGGACCCGGACAACGACCATTACTTTACCACCAAGCACGTAAAGTCCCCCACCCAGATGGAGCGGGACGCCGTGTGCCGGGGCCAGTACCACGGCTGGCTCAAGGAGAAGGTGGGCAGCCACATCGTGCGCCGGTGCAACATCCACCACTGCGAGCAGGGGGGCATCATCGGCCGCATGGGCGGGGTGTTCTCCCTGATTGAGGACAACCACATCCACCACATCAACAACATGATGGAGCTGGGCGGCGCGGAGATCGCCGGCATCAAGATGCACGCCGCCATCGACGTGACCTACCGGCGCAACCACATCCACCACTGCACCATGGGCATCTGGTGCGACTGGGAGGCCCAGGGCACCCGCATTACCCAAAACCTGCTCCACGACAACCAGAAGCCCCCCTTTGCCAAGCAGCTGAAGGGCGGCATGATGAGCCAGGACCTCTTTGTGGAGGTGGGCCACGGCCCCACCCTCATCGACAACAACGTGCTGCTTTCCGACGCCTCCCTCCGGTTTGCCACCCAGGGCGTGGCCATGGTCCACAACCTGATCTGCGGGGCCCTCACCTTCGTGGGCGGCGGCACCGGCCTGCGGTACACCCCCTACCACATCCCCCACCGCACCGAGGTCATGGGCTTTATGACTATCCTCCACGGGGACAACCGGTTCTACAACAACATCTTCGTGCAGAAGTGGCCCTCTGAACCCTTTGTCACCCTGCGGGACAGCTCCGAGGGCCGGGACGAGGAAAACCGGGAGGTGGGCACTCACGTGTGGGACGAGTACCCTGCCTACGAGGAGTGGATCCAGCAGTTCGACATGGATACCGACACCCCCAACATGAAAAAACTGGAGCCTGCCCACAACTCTCACCTGCCCGTCTGGGCGAAAGGAAACGTCTACCTGGGCGGCGCCAAGTGTTGGAAAAAGGAGAAAGAACCCCTTGTGGATGAGACCAGCCCCGCCTTTGTGGAGCTCGTTGAGACAGAGGGGCGGCCCGGGCTCTCCACCAACGTGTACGAGCTCTTGGGGGACTTCCGCTGCGCCCCTGTGGACACCCAGGTGCTGGGCAGAGCCTTTGAGCCCGAGGAGTGGTTTGAGAACCCCGACGGCACGCCTATTGCCTTCGACCGGGACTACTTCGGCGAGCACCGGGGCGCGGACGTCCTGCCAGGGCCCTTCGCGTCTCCCCAGAAGGGGGAAACGCCCCTTTGGTGATTTCCCACTGAAAACAAAGCGTCAAAAGGGACGCCCCAAGGCCTTGGGGCGTCCCTTTCTGCGCGGGAACGTATTTCCCCCGGGGAATCAGTCCAGAAAATCCTCCCGCAGGGCAACGCCGAACTCCCGGGCGATGGCCCGCAGCTCCTCGTCCTCAATGGTCTGACGGAGCCTCCCGCCCCCGGCGGACAGAGCCAAAAGGTAGATCTGAGCCGCCTTTTCCATGGTGTGCATGAGTCCAAAGGTGGTGTCAAAGTCCGGGCCGGAGGCGAAGAGCCCGTGGTGAGCCCACACGGCTGCGTCGAACTCCTCCATCAGGCGGCTGGTGGCCAGGGCGATGTCCCGCCCGCCGGGGACCATCCAGGGCACCACTCCCACCCCTCCGGGGAACACCACCGGGCACTCGGTGGCGCTCTTCCACAGGGCCCGGGAGAAATCCCGGGCGGTCAGGGGCAGGATGTAGGTCATGGCGATGAGGTTGGCCGGATGGGCGTGGTAAATGACCCGATTCTCCCCGCCGGTGACCTTTTTGCGGACACTGTGGTTTAAAAAGTGGCTGGGAAATTCGCTGGTGGGGCGGCCCCCCTGCTCCAGGCCCCAGACGATGCGCCAGCTGTCCCCGGCAGAATTGATCTCCAGGATGCAGAGGGTGTCCTGGGGGGCCAGGGGCACGTTGCGGAAGTACTTCCCGCTGCCGGTGGAGAGGAAGCACTCCCCCCGGAGGTTGTCCGCCTGGACGCCCATGGCCACCCACTCCCCCGGTGCGTCTTTAAAAAAAGGCCGGCACTGCTCCACCTCTTCCGGGCGCATACGATAGGTCAAATTCCCCCCGTTGCGCTCGTGCCAGCCCTGCTCCCAGCCGTCGGCGCACATGCGAATGGCGTCGCCGATGGCTTTTACATCTGTGATAGCCATATTTCTTCCTCCTCAACTCCGTTTTGAAAGGACGTCCCGTTCGTATTGGGCCACAGACTGATACCACCCCGCGCCTCCCGGCACCCCCTGGGTTTCGCAGTAGTGCTCCCAGATCTCCCCAAAGGGCAGGGTCTTCAGCTCCTCCTCCAGGACCATCAGCTCTGTAAACCGGCAGCTGTCCTGGAGGTTTTTCAGCTGCTCCCAAGGGTGAAGAAGGGCAAACAGAAGGGCCTTTTCCACGCTGCGGACCCCCACCGCCCAAGCGGCCACCCGGTTGACGGAGGCGTCGAAGAAGTCCAGCCCGATGAGCACCCGCTCCAGGGCCCCGTTGCGGACGATCTCCTTGGCGATCTCCTTTACCTCGTCCTCAAAAAGGACCACGTGGTCGCTGTCCCAGCGGACCGGCCGGGTGATGTGCAGGGGCACCTTCTCAAAAAAGGCCAGGAGGCTGGGAATCTTGTCGCTGACCGTCTCCGTGGGATGGAAGTGGCCGTTGTCCAGCAGGTAGTAGACTCCGGGATGCCGGGCGGCATAGCTCAGGTAAAATTCCGAGGAGCCCACCGTAAAGGACTCCATGCCGATGCCGAAGACCTTGCTCTCCACGCAGTCGATGACCCCGGGAAGCTTTTCCGAAAAGATCTCGTCCAGGCTCTCTTTCAGACGCAGCCGGGGCCCCAGGCGGTCGGCGGGCACATCCTTGTAGCCGTCGGGAATCCACACATTGCACAGCACCGGGCTCCCAAGTTCTCGGGCGATATGGGCGCAGATCCGCCTGCACTGGACGCCGTGGCGCACCCAGAACCGGCGCACCTCCCCCTCTGGGGAGGAGAGGGTCAGGTTGTCCTTTACCATGGGATGGCTGAAAAAGGTGGGGTTGAAGTCGATACCCAAACCGTTCTGCCGGGCGAATGCAATCCAGGGGTCGAAATGGCGGGGCTGCAGCTGGTCCCGGCCCACCTGTTCCCCCTCCCCGAAACAGGCGTAGCTGGCGTGGAGGCTGATCCGCTTTTTCCCGGGGACCAGCTCCATGGCCTTCACAAAGTCGGCGGTGAGCTCCTCAAAGTTCCGGGCCCGGCCAGGGTAGTTGCCGGTGGTCTGGATGCCCCCGGACAGCTCCCGTCCGCCCCCTTCCAGGCCGCGCACGTCGTCCCCCTGCCAGCAGTGGACGCTCACAGGGATCTGTGCCAGGGTTTTCAAGGCGCCCTCCACGTCCACACCGGCCTCCTCGTAGCGGCGTTTGGCCCACTCATAGGCTTCGTTCACAATGGCTCATCCTTTCTAGTCAAAGTATCAGGGAAGGTATTCCTTCAAGGGGAAGCTCCGGCGCACCGCCGCCCTTGCCTCCTCCAGGCTGGAGAACTCCCCCTGGGCCAGCATCTGGGCCAGCAGGTTCCCCAGGGCGGTGGCCTCCACGGGCCCGGCGTAGACGGGAAGTCCCACAGCGCCGGCGGTGAGCTGGTTGAGGTAGCCGTCCCGGCTGCCGCCCCCCAGGATGTTTACCGCCGTGTACGTCCTGCCCGTCAGCCGGGAGAGCTCCCCTATGCCCTGAGCATAGCTTTCCGCCAGGCTGTGGTACACGCAGGCGGCAAGCTCCCCCAGGCTCTCCGGCACGGCCTGGCCTGTCTCCCGGCAGAGGGCGCGGACGGCCTCCCCCATGCTGGCCGGGGCCAGAAAGCCCTTGTGGTTTACGTCCACCCGGGAGGGAAAACCCGCCGCGGCCCGGGCGGCCTGCTCCAGCTGGGGGAAGGCTACTCCTTCCCCTGCCTCCCGGCGCAGGGACTGGAGCATCCACAGGCCCATGATGTTCTTTAGGTACCGGAAGCGGAACCGATAGCCCCCTTCGTTGGTGAAGTTGCAGGCCCGGCTCTCCTCTGTCAAAACAGGGACGGGCAGCTCCGTGCCCAAAAGGCTCCAGGTGCCGCTGGAAAGGATCGCGCTCCCCGCCTGAGCAGGGGCCGCCAAAAAAGCGGAGGCCGTGTCGTGGGTGGCGGGAAACACCACCTGGCAGTCAAAACCCAGCCGCCGGCGGACCTTCGGGGCAAATCCCCCCAGGGAAAATCCCGGCTGGCGCAGCTCCCCAAAGAGCCGCCGGGGATAGCCCAGGCGGTTTAGGAGCTCCCCATCCCAGGTTTTCCCCTGGGCGTTTACAAGGCCTGTGGTGGTGGCGTTTGTGTACTCGCTCTCCTGCCTGCCTGTAAGGCGGAAAGCCAGGTACTCCGGCACCAGCAGCAGGCGCTGGGCCCGCTCCAAGTTCTGAGGAGACTGGACCTTTTCCGCCATGAGCTGGTAGACGGTGTTAAAGGGCTGCTTTTGGATGCCCGTGCGGGCGTAGAGCTCCTTTGGGGGAACAGCCTTCTCCACCAGGCGGTCCATCCCCTGGGTGCGACTGTCCCGATAGGAGAGGGCGTCCCCCAAAGGGCGGCCCTCCCCGTCCAGGAGCACGTAGTCCACCGCCCAGGTGTCGATACCCAGGCTGTCCGGGATCTTTCCCAGCTCCCGGCAGCGGGCAAGGCCCCGGAGCACCTCTTCCTCCAGGCGGCCCATGTCCCAGCAGAGCTTTCCCCCTTTTCGGATAAGGCGGTTCTCAAACCGGTAAACCTCCTCCAGGCAAAGCCCTCTCCCCGAGACCCAGCCCAGGATGTGCCGCCCGGAGGAGGCACCGATGTCCACCGCCAAATAGGTTCTCACTTGCGCGCCCTCCTTTCCCCAGTTTTCTTCAGCATACTGTAAAAAGGAGAAAAAAGAAAGGACGTACTTTTGAAAAAATACGTCCTGGCTTATTCTCCTCAAAATCCTTTAGGGCGGCGGGGGCAAAAAACTGCCTCCCCGCTCCCTGCGGTACTCCTTGGGGGTGACTCCAAAGCGGGCCCGGAAAGCCCGGAAAAAGTAGCTGGTGTTTTCATACCCCACCGCCAGGATGATCTCCTGGGCGGTGAGCTTTGTCTCCCGGAGAAGCTGGGCCGCTTTGGAGAGGCGCTTTTCCAGAAGGAGCTCCTTAAAGGTGCGGCCGGTGGCCCGGCGCACCGCCGCGCTGAGGTAGGGCAGGGACACGTGGAGCTCCCCGGCCAGGCGGGTCAGGTCGGCGGTCCGGTAATTTTCCTCGATCTCCCGCAGGGCCGCCAGCACGGCCCCGTTTCCCGAGGCGGCGTGGAGCTCCTCGGTGAAATTTAAAAGCTGTAAGAGCAAAAGCCCCATGGTGGCCTGGTTGATCCGCCGGCCGTTGGGCTGGGGATGGACCAGGCTCCACACCAGGTTCTCCACCAGGTTTTGGACGGTGGGCTCCTCTGAGACCTGGAAGTGCAGGCAGCTGACCTCTCCCCCTCTTTGGCGCAGGCCGCTGAGAAGGAACCTCCCCAGCACGTTGTCCGGGCCGATCAGGGTCAGGGCGTAGTCAAAAAACTGGGGCAGCACAATGAAGTTTACCCCCACGTCCCCCTCCCCAGCCCGCTCCACGCTGTGGGAGGCGTTCTGGTTTAAAAACAGCAGCTCCCCCGCCCGCAGGGTCAGGGGCGGGCGGCCCTCCAGGTGATGCACTGTCTGCCCGGAGCACATGTACATGATCTCCACGTAGTTGTGGCTGTGCATGGGAAAGCTGGCAAACCGGGTGTGGGGCCGCACGGTGATCAGCTTTCCCTTGGCCAAAAGCTTCTCGCTGTCGATGAGAAAACCCCTTCCCGAGCTGTAGAACCCTTTGTCCACCTGGCCCCCTGCCAGAAGGGCCTCCTCTTCCTCCGTCACCTGGCGGAGGCGGCGCATCAGTTCTTCCCGCAAAACTCCCATCTCCCTTTTTCCGCGCTCCCTCACGCGGCCAATATCCGTGAAGCCTCCTCCGGAGTGAGGTACTCGTACTCCACCATCAGGCCCACCACCTGGCGCTGCCGCTGGCCCGCCAAATCCGGGTTGACCGTGGGGTCGTACACCGAGGGGGCATTTGGCACCCCTGCCAAGAGGGTCGCCTGGGCCGGGTCCATCTGCCCGGGCTCCACGCCGAAGTAGGAAAGGCTTGCCTGCCGCACATTGTAACAGCCGCTGCCGAAATAGATGCTGTTCACATACAGCTCGAAGATCTCCTCCTTGCTGTAGCGGGATTCTAGGTGAAGGGCCATGAAGGCCTCGGCGACCTTGCGGGTCAGCTTCTTCTCCTGGGTGAAGTACAGGTTTTTCGCCAGCTGCTGGGTGATGGTGCTGCCGCCCTCCACAAAGGACAGGGCCTTCAGGTCGTTCCACAGAGCCCGCCCTATGGCCGCCGGGTCCACGCCATGATGCTGGTAAAAGCGGTGGTCTTCTGCGGCGATAACGGCGTCCACGTAGGTTTCGGGCAGATCCTCAAAGGGGGTGAAGCCCTCCTGGGCCCGCACCTTTTGGACCACCTGGTCCAGGGGCGCCGCCTCCAGGGCACGGGTGTAGGCCTGCCAGCCCAGGACGGCCAGGGCCGTCACCGCGCACAGGCCCAGGGCCAGCAGTGTCAAAACCAGGTTTCGCATGATTCGCAAGACTTTCATGGCTGTTTCCTTTCCTCCGCCGGAAACGTCTTCCGGGATTCCTTTTTCATGGCATTATCTTACCAGCCATTTCTTGCAAAATTCTAACGGCAATCTTTACACTCCCTGAAATGTTTTCCCTCCGGGGCGCCCCTCCCGCCGGAACACATACCGGTCCTCCCCGGAGAGCTCCGGGGCAAAGGCGTAGCCCAGCCTGTCGAACTCCCGCAGGCCCTCCGGGGTTTCCAGGACTTTTTCCGCGGCAAAGCGCACCATCTCCCCCCGGGCCATTTTCACGTAGACCCCCTTTTCCACCAGTTTGCCCGGCCCAGCCTCTTCGGCAAACACACAGGTGACAAACCGGGCCCTTCCCTTTACGGCAGGGCGCACCGCCCGGGCGTACTCCTCTGAGGCCAGGTTGACAAGAACCTTGTCCTCCCTTAAAAGGGCCTCCCCCAGGCTGTCCCCCCAAAAGCCGTACAGGCTGGAGCAGAAGTCCGACTTCACCCTGGCCTGCATCTCCAGCCGGTAGGGGGCCACCCCGTCAAAGGGACGCAGCACCCCGTAAAAGCCGGAGAGGATCCGCAGGTGTTCTTCTGCGTAATCCAGCTGCTCTTGGGTGAAAAGCCCCGGGGCCATGTACTTGTACTGGATCCCGTCGTAGGCAAAGAGGGCCGGGGTCTCCCCCCTGGCCGGGTCCAGGGCCTGGAAGTCCTCCCAGGCCTTCCGGGCCAGGGCTTCCCCGCAGGCGAGGAGCTTTTGAAGCTCCTGGAAGGAGAGCCCCCGAATCCACTCCAGGAGCCGGGCGCTTTTGCCCGCAAGGAGAGGAGCGCCCCGGGGCGGCAGGAAATCCCTTTCCACCCGCATCTTCTTGGCAGGGGAGATCAGCAGCTTCACAGGGGCCTCCCTTCGTGGAGGTTCTCCCCCCGGGCCAGGGCCTCCCGCTCCAGGGCAAGCTCCTCCCGGAGCCTGAAGCCGTCCCACCCGCCGTTGGCGGCGGTGAGCACCGCTTTGAGCTCCACCGGGGGAATCTTGTTCCGGCAAAAACCTTGGAGGAATTGGTTCATCTGGCGGGGGGAAAGGCCCGCCATCACCAGCATCTCCTCCCCGAAGGGCTCTCCAGGGGAGGGCGCCTCCTCCCGGGGGACAAGGCCCAAAAGGGAGTTCAGGGGCATAGCGAAGTCCTCCTGGGGCACAGAGCGGGCCCGGAGCTTTAAGACCAGGCACAGGGCCTTGATCTTCCGGCCCTTTTCCGAATCCAAGTTGTAGAGCAGCACAGTGGACGTCATAGGGAAACCTCCCTTTGGTTTTTTCTCTGTAGATAGTAGCACGGCTCTGGAGGTTTTTGCAAGGCCTGGCAAAAATAAAAATCATTCTTGACTTTTACCGCCCTTTCCTGTACAGTTACCATACAAACCTTATTCTGGGGGACAAAACCTATGGGATTCAACCTTGAAACCAGCGTTCCGGCGCTGACTGTGTTCTTGCAGGGGCTTTTGAGCTTTTTCTCCCCCTGCGTGCTGCCCCTGCTGCCCATGTACATCAGCTACCTGTCCGGCGGAGGGCGCACGGTGGACCAGGAGGGGAACGTCCACTACCGCCGGGGGAAGGTCCTGTTGAATACCGCCTTTTTCGTTTTGGGCATCAGCTTCGCCTTTTTCCTCTTGGGGCTGGGGTTTACGGCGGCAGGGCAGTTTTTCCGGGAAAACCGCCTGCTTTTAGGGCGCATCGGCGGGGCGTTGGTGATCCTCTTCGGCCTGTACCAGCTGGGGGTGTTCGGCTCCTCCAAGCTGCTGAGCAAAGAGGCGCGGCTTCCCTTCCGTTTGGACAAGGTGGCCATGAATCCTCTGGTGGCCCTGGTCCTTGGCTTTACCTTCAGCTTTGCCTGGACCCCCTGTGTGGGCCCCACCCTGGCCAGCGTCCTGCTGATGGCCACCTCCGCAGAGGCGGCGGAGGGCTTTTTGCTCATCGGGGTGTACACCCTGGGCTTTGTGCTCCCCTTTTTGGCAGTGGGGCTTTTCACCACCACCCTGCTGGAGCTGTTCCGCAAACACCGGAATGTGGTGAAGTACACGGTGAAGGTGGGCGGCGTCCTGATGGTGCTCATGGGCGTGATGATGGTCACCGGGTGGATGAACAACTTTACCAGCTACCTCTCCAGCTTTGGGGCGGCGTCCTCCTCCACTTCCTCCACGGCGGAGGAGAGCTCCCTGCCGGAGAGCGGGATCTCGGCTTCCTCCCAGGGCAGCTCCCAGAAGGAGAGCGCCTCCCAGGCGGAGGGCGGAAAAACCACCGCCGCCCCGGACTTCACCCTGAAGGACCAGTTTGGGAACTCCCACACCCTCTCGGACTACCAGGGAAAGACCGTGTTCCTCAACTTCTGGGGGACCTGGTGCCCGCCCTGCCGCAACGAGATGCCGGAGATCCAAGAGCTGTATGAGGAATACGGGGAAAACCAAGAGGATGTGGTCATCCTGGGGGTGTCCCACCCCGGCATGGGAAGCGAGGGCAGCAAGGAGGAAGTCGCCGCCTTTATGGAGGAAAAGGGCTACACCTATCCCACCCTTATGGACGAGGGAGGCCAGATCTCCTTTTACACCTACTACGTCACCGCCTTCCCCACCACCTTTATGATCGACAAGGATGGAAACGTCTACGGCTACGCCTCCGGCCAGCTGACCAAGGACATGATGAAGGACATCATTCGCCAGACCGAGGAGGGCAGGTCCTGAGGTTTTTCTCCTTGTAATCCCCGGGGAAAAGGGGTATAATGGAAAGAACACAAAATGGGAGGGATCGAGTTGCCAAAGATTCAGGAATCCGCCGAAAACTACCTGGAGACGATCCTGGTTTTAAAAGAGCGCAACGGCTCTGTGCGCTCGGTGGACATCGCCGCGGAAATGGGCTTTAGCAAGCCCAGCGTCAGCGTGGCCATGAAGAACCTGCGGGAGCAGGGCTGCATCTCCGTGGGCGAGGAGGGGCTCATCTCCCTTACGGAAAAAGGGCTGCAAATCGCCGAAAGCGTCTACGAGCGCCACACCCTGTTCACCCAGTGGCTGATCTCCCTGGGGGTAAACGCCGAGACTGCCGCCGAGGACGCCTGCCGCATTGAGCACGTCTTGAGCCGGGAGACCTTTGAGGCCATCAAGCGCCACGTAGCCTCCGGAATGCCTCCCGCCCCGTAAACCGGCAAGGGAACAGGCCGCCCTGTAAAATGGAAAAATCCCGCCCCCGGGCAGCGCTTGCTGCCTGGCGGGCGGGATCTTGTTTTTTGTCAGCCGATGAGCATACGGCCTTCGGGGTAGATGGAATCCCCCTTGGGCTTGTGGCGCATGAGGATGGAGAGCCCGAAGGACAGGGGCCCTACGCGGCCGATAAACATGGTGAAAATCAAGATCAGCTTGGAGATGGGATCCAGATGGGGGGTGACGTTGGCGGAAAGGCCCACCGTGCCAAAGGCGGAGGTGGCCTCGTACAGGCAGTCGATGTAGAGGATGTCCGGGTTTAAGGAGCTGACCACGCCTGCGTCGATAAACACCAGCAGGATGGCCACAAAAGTGAGGGTGAAGGCCTTGTACACCGCGGGGGTGGAGAACCGGTGCCGCAGCACCACCACGTCGTCCTTGCCCCGGATGGTGCACAGCACGGCCACCACCAGCACCGTGAGGGTGGTGGTTTTGATGCCGCCGCCGGTGGAACCGGGGCAGGCGCCGATGAACATCAACAACACAGAAAGGACCTTGGTGAACTCCAGCTGCTCGGCGATGTTCACCGAGGCGAACCCGGCGGTGCGGGTGTTGGTGGACTGGAAGAAGGCGCAGTTGAGCTTCTCAAAGAAATTGAGGCCCTCCATGGTGTTGTTGTACTCCAAGAGGAAGAAGCCCAGGGTGCCGAAGATCAAAAGCCCCACAGTGACCCGCAGGCAGATTTGCGAGTGGAAGTTCAGCTTTGTGGTATCCTTGTGGCGGAAGGCCGGCTGGATCTTGCACAGGTAGATGTCCTGCACCACGATAAAGCCCAGGCCGCCGATGATGATAAGGAACGAAATGGTCAAGGAAACCAAGGGGTCTCCGGCGTAGGCCGTCAGGCTGCCGCCGGTGGAGTAAAATCCCACCACGTCGAAACCGGCGTTGCAGTAAGCGGAAATGGCGCAAAAGATGGAAGGCCAGATGCCCCCCACCCCAAACTGGGGGATAAAGCGCAGGGCCAGCAGGCAGGCGCCGATAAACTCGCAGGCAAAGGTGAAAACGATGATGAGCCTTAAAAGCCCGGCGATGTCCAGGCTGCTGCCCCCGGAGCTCTCGCTGGCAAGCTTCATCTCCCGGATGCCCAGCTTGCGCCGCACCAGCAGGGAGAAGCCCACCGTAAAGGTGGAAAGCCCCAGGCCTCCCAGCTGGATGCAGGCCAGGATCACCCCCTGGCCGAAGGGGGTCCACAGGGTGTAGGTATCCCCCACCACCAGGCCCGTCACACAGGTGGCGGAGGTGACGGTGAACAGGGCGTCGATGGGATGGGCGGGCCCCACCTTAGAGGCGATGGGGAGCATCAAAAGCAGCGTGCCCACAAAGATGATGAGGGCAAAACTGATGACGATGATCCGCACCGGGGGGGCGGTTTTGATCTTTTCACTCAATCGTTGGCGAACGTCGCTAAAATCGGGCATAGATAATCACCCTTGCTCCTTTTCAGTTCATTTTATACGGTCAGGCCGTGAGCCTATCCATAGCGTGGGTGCGGCGCAGGGCCAAAATAAGGGGCAGGCCCAGCACGTAGCAGATGGCAAGCTCCCCGATCCCCACCGACAAGGCGGAGGCCCCATAGGCGGCCCAGGTGAAGTTCCCCAGGGCAAAGGCGCCGGTGCTGGAGAGGCAGGAGAGTTCAAAGCCCACCAGCAGCACATTGGCGAGGACAGGCGGCAGGGGCGCCAGCAAAGGCAGGCCCTTTACCTGGATGTCTTTTACAAGCCAAGTGCCCACCGCCGCAAGCAAAGTGGCCCCGGTGCCAAAGACCCAGTCCACCACTCCCAGGGGGCTCCCCAGGTTTGCGATAAAACACCCCAAGGCAAGGCCCGGGACAGCCGCCGGCGTGAACACAGGCAGCACCGTCAGCGCTTCGGAAAAGCGGAACTGCACCGGCCCGTAGGCCAGGTTCACGGCCGCAGCCACATAGGTCAAAACAGCATAGAGCGCCGCGATCACAGCGCCCACCGCCAGAAAGCGAGTTTTTCGGGAAGTGCTCATATTCAATTTCCTCCTAGTATTTTTTAAGGTCAGGATTTCGCGACTGACCGCAGCGGGACGCTGCATGAGATAGGATACACTTTTTTAGTAAAAAAAGCAAGCAAAACTTCCGGAATTATCCCTTGCGGATTCCCCTTTCAGGGCGTATAATAGTAACGTTCGCCTGGGCCTTCCCAGGCGGCCTCCATAAGCGGGTATGGCGGAATTGGCAGACGCGCAGGATTTAGGTTCCTGTGGAGCGATCCGTGTGGGTTCGACCCCCACTACCCGCACCACGTGGTCGCAAAGTCCCGCTTGCGACCACGTCTTTTTGTGCCTGTGGCAAAAGAGACGCCGTCCGCCCGCTCCCTTGCTCCTCCTTTCCAACCGCGACCCGCTTCGTTGGGCTCGCAGTTGGGGCGCCGCCCTGCGGGCGGTGTGTTTCTCTCTGTGGAGAAATATCGATTTTAACCGTCCCTGCCAAATAAGAGCCTGCCCCCCAAGCCCGGAGACAGGAAAAGGACGCGCCTCCTTTTGGGGCGGGTCCTTTTCTCTTACGGGTAAAATAAAAAAGGGCTGCCGCTCTCACGGCAGTCCTTTTTTTGTCAGGATATCTTTTGGCTGGGGCAATTAGTACATGCCGCCGCCCATGTCGCCGCCGGCGGGGGCAGCGGGAGCGGGCTCCTTGATGTCGGCCACCAGGCTCTCGGTGGTCAGGATGGTGGCGGCCACAGAGGAGGCGTTCTGCAGGGCGGAACGGGTCACCTTGGTGGGATCCACAATGCCGGCCTGGATCATGTCCTGGAACTCGCCGGTCAGGGCGTTGTAGCCGTAGCCCACCTTGCCCTCTTTCTTCAGGGCCTCTACAATCACAGAGCCCTCGATGCCGGCGTTGGCGGCGATCTGGCGCACGGGCTCTTCCAGGGCCTTCAGCACGATGGAGGCGCCGGTCTTCTCATCGCCCTCCACAGAGTCCACATAGGCCTTCACAGCGGGGATGGCGTCGATCAGGGCGGTGCCGCCGCCGGCCACGATGCCCTCTTCCACAGCAGCCTTGGTGGCGGCCAGGGCGTCCTCGATGCGGAGCTTCTTCTCCTTCATCTCAATCTCCGTAGCGGCGCCCACCTTGATGACCGCCACACCGCCGGCCAGCTTGGCCAGGCGCTCCTGGAGCTTCTCCTTGTCAAACTCGGAGGAAGTGGTCTCGATCTGGTTGCGAATCTGGTTGACGCGAGACTTGATGTCCTCGCTGTTGCCAGCGCCATCCACAATGATGGTGTTCTCTTTGTCCACCTTCACCTGGCGGGCATGGCCCAGCTGGGACAGCTGGGTGCCCTTCAGCTCCAGGCCCAGCTCCTCGCTGATGACCTGGCCGCCGGTCAGGGTGGCGATATCCACCAGCATCTCCTTGCGGCGGTCGCCGAAGCCGGGGGCCTTGACAGCCACGCAGGTGAAGGTGCCCCGCAGTTTGTTGAGGATCAGGGTGGTCAGGGCCTCGCCCTCCACGTCCTCGGCGATGATCAGCAGCTTCTTGCCGGACTGGACCACCTGTTCCAGCAGGGGCAGGATCTCCTGGATGTTGGAGATCTTCTTGTCGGTGATGAGGATATAGGCGTCGTCGATCACGGCCTCCATCTTCTCCATGTCGGTGGCCATATAGGGGGTGATGTAGCCCCGGTCGAACACCATGCCTTCCACAACCTCGCTGTAGGTCTCGGCAGTCTTGGACTCTTCCACGGTGATGACGCCGTCGGCAGTGACCTTCTCCATGGCGTCGGCGATCAGCTGGCCGATCTCGTCGCTGGCGGAGGAAACGGCAGCCACGCGGGCGATGTCCTTGGTGCCGTCCACCTTGTGGGAGTTCTTCTCAATGGCGTCCACAGCCACCTGGGTGGCCTTCTGTACGCCGCCCCGGAGCATCATGGGGTTGGCGCCGGCAGTGACGTTCTTCATGCCCTCCCGGACCAGGGCCTGGGCCAGCAGGGTGGCGGTGGTGGTGCCGTCGCCGGCGATGTCGTTGGTCTTGGTGGCGACTTCCTTCACCAGCTGGGCGCCCATATTCTCGAAGGAATCCTCCAGCTCCACTTCCTTGGCGATGGTGACGCCGTCGTTGGTGATGAGGGGCGCGCCGAACTTTTTATCCAGCACCACATTGCGGCCCTTGGGGCCCAGGGTGATCTTCACCGTATCCGCCAGCTGGTTGACGCCGGAAAGCAGGGCCTTGCGGGCGTCCTCGCCGTAAATGATTTTCTTAGCCATAAGTCTGTCAAATCCTTTCCTCTATAAATCAAAATCGCAATGGAATCAAAATCTTTATAAATTGGAGGGCAAACCGCCGCTTACTCCTCCACCACAGCCAGGATGTCGGACTGGCGGACGATGGTATACTCCTCCCCGTCCAGCTTCACTTCGGTGCCGCTGTACTTAGCGGAGATGACCCGGTCGCCTTCCTTCAGGTACATCTTCACTTCCTTGCCGTCCACTTCGCCGCCGGGGCCCACGGCCACAACACGGGCGATCTGGGGCTTTTCCTGGCTCTTGGCGGCCAGAACGATGCCGCTCTTCGTGGTTTCTTCCGCCTCTTCGGCCTTGATGAGAACTCTGTCAAGAAGTGGTCTGATGGTCATAACAAAACACCTGGGCCCCATTTGATTTTCTAAAGAATTCGGGCCCGATCCTTTCTCCCCGCCACTGTATGTTTTCGCACTCCGCGAGGAAGAATGCTAAAACCGCGGGAAACCCGCGAAAAAGAATGTGATCTCGGTAACCGCGGCGGACTCTGGGTCCTTTTGCCGCGTCTCGGGAATTTAGCACTCTTTATTCCCGAGTGCTAAACTTATTGTAGCCACATGGTCAGTAAAAGTCAATAGCTTTTCAAAAATTTTTGATTTTTAACAGTTCCTTCATAAATTTCCCAGTCAGAGGGGCTTTTTAAAATTCCGCTGGAGCTTGTTGCCTGTGTAGCCCAAACGCTCATAAAAGGCGTGGGCGCCCTTGCGCCCCTCCCCGGAGACAAGGCGCACGGCTGTGGCCCCTGTGGACCTTGCCCAGGCCTCCCCTGCGGCGAGAAGGGCCCTCCCCACCCCCTGGCGGCGGAGGCGCCTGGAGACGGCGATCCCCAGCACGTTTTTCATGTGGGGGGCGTAGAGCACATCGTAATCCTCCAGGTGCAGGTAGCCCACCACCTCTCCTTCCCTTTCGGCCACCAGTATCTTATGGGACGGGTCATGCAGGCATGACTCCAGCTTGGCGCGGGTCGCCTCTTGGGGGTAGTCGTAGCCCATCTCCTCCCGGTTCAAGCGGGCGATGGCTGGGGAGTCCTCCAGCCGGGCGCTGCGGATTTTCCATTCCATAGGAGCCTCCTTTGCACAAAAAAGGCCCGGCGCGAGGCCAGGCCCTTTCCCCGGGGCTTTACTTGCCCAGGACTTTCTTTACGGTTGCTTCGATGTTCTCGGCAGACAGGCCGAACTCCTTTAAAAGGTCCACGGCGGGGCCGGAGTGGCCAAAGGTGTCCTGCACGCCTATGCGGGTGACCGGGGTGGAGCACTTTTCGCTCAGGCAGGAGGACACAGCCTCTCCCAGGCCGCCGATGACGTTGTGCTCTTCCACGGTGACGATGCGGCCGGTCTCCCGGGCGGCCTTCAGCACCAGCTCCTCGTCCAGGGGCTTGATGGTGTGGATGTCCAGCACCCGGGCGTCGATCCCCTGGGACTCCAAGGCCTGGGCGGCCTTGACGGCCTCCCCCACCATCAGGCCGGTGGCGATGATGGTGATGTCCCTGCCGTCCCGGAGGGTGATGCCGCGGCCCAGCTCAAAGCGGTAGTCGGGGAACTGGTGCAGCACGCTCTCCACCGCCAGGCGGCCCAGGCGGATATACACCGGGCCCTGGTACGCCACGGCGGCCTTGACGGCCTCGGTCATCTCAAAGTGGTCGCAGGGGTTTAAAACCACCATGCCGGGAATGGTGCGCATGAGGGCGATGTCCTCGCAGCACTGGTGGGTGGCGCCGTCCTCCCCCACGGAGATGCCAGCGTGGGAACCGGCGATCTTCACGTTTAGGTGGGGATAGCCCACCGAGTTGCGCACCTGCTCAAAGGCGCGGCCGGCGGCGAACATGGCGAAGGACGCGGCGAAGGGGATTTTCCCGCAGGTGGCAAGGCCGGCGGCGATGCCCACCATGTTGCCCTCGGCGATGCCGCAGTCAAAAAAGCGCTGGGGAAACTTCTTCTGGAAGATGACGGTCTTTGTGGCCTCTGCAAGGTCGGCGTCCAGCACCACGATATGGGGATTAGTCTCGGCCAGGGCGGCGAGGGTCTCGCCAAAGCTTTCACGGGTGGCCTTTTTCACCATTTCAGCCATTTTCCAGCACCTCCAGGTTCTCTTTGAGTTCTTTCATGGCAACCTCGTACTCCTCTTTGTTGGGAGCCTTGCCGTGCCAGCCCACCTGGTTTTCCATGTAGGACACGCCCTTGCCCTTGACGGTGTGGGCGATGATGGCGAAAGGCTTGCCCTTGCAGGCCCGGGCGGCGGCAAAGGCCTTCTCCAGCTGGTCGAAGTCGTTGCCGTCCTCGAGGGTGTAGGTCTCGGAGGCCGCCGTCTCATTAATGAAAAAAAAGGGAGCGTGCGCCACCACGTCGGCCACGGGGCCGTCGATCTGCAGGCCGTTGTAGTCCAACAGGACGCAGAGGTTGTCCAGCTTGTGGTGGCCGGCGAACATGGCAGCCTCCCACACCTGGCCCTCTTCCGCCTCGCCGTCGCCCAGGAGGGTGTAGACCCGGTAGTCCTTGCCGTCCATTTTGCCGGCGAGGGCCATGCCCACCGCGGCGGAAATGCCCTGGCCCAGGGAGCCGGAGCTCATGTCCACACCGGGGGTGCCCTTCATGTCCGGGTGGCCCTGGAGCATGGCGCCGATGTGGCGCAGCTTTTGAAGCTCGGAAAACTCAAAATACCCCCGCAGGGCCAGGGCCGCGTACAGGCCCGGGGCGCAGTGGCCCTTGGAGAGGACAAAGCGGTCCCGGTCGGGGTCCTTGGGGTTCTGGGGATCGACGCGCATCTCCTTGAAGTAGAGATAGGTGAAAATTTCGGCCGCGGAGAGAGAGCCTCCCGGATGGCCCGACTTGGCGTTGAACACGCCTTCAATGATGCCGAGGCGAACCTTCGCCGCGGTGACCTGAAGGTCCTTGCGTTCTTGAGCGTTCATGGCTTGTCACCTTTCCTTTCCGCCGTATTCCTTGCAGTTGCTCATACAGACATGATTTTATCCCATTTTTGAAAAAAAAGCAATCCAAAGTTTTTTGGGCCCAGGGCCCCTTCCTATGGTAGAATAGTGAAAAAAAGAGGGTTTTTCCATGAAATGTCCCCGGCTTTACAAAGAGCTGGCCCAAAAGCCCGCCCCCACCCGGGATATGAAAGAGGAGTGGCGCTGGGTCTCTCCAAGAAAAAGCGGCAGGATCTTTTGGGGGATGATTTTTCCCGCATAATGGGGGCTTGGGGGTACAAAAATAGCTTTGAACCCCATTTGAAGCCCTTGGGCTTCGCCTGAAGAAAGGAAGGATCCCCATGAAACAGGAAAACGGCAGAATCGGGAACCTGCCCGCCAACATCAATATCATGAACCCCGTTCCCCGGAAGGACGCCAAGGCCATCACCGGGCTCATCCGGAAAAACGGCAAGGTCTCCGGATACACCCTCTCCGACGGGCGGGTGCTCTCCAAGCGGGAGGGCGTTGCCCTGGCAAAACAGGGGGGCATCCGGGGGGTGGCCATCGCCAGCCGCAACGGCAACGAGTACCTGCGCTCCCTCCCCGACGGCAGCGACTCCGTCAACCTGGGGGACCTGCCCACCTCCCCGGAAACCTCCTTATAAGCGAAAAAGCCCCCGGCCGGTCTCCCGGCCAGGGACTTTTTTATTGCCTTTTGCCTAGAATTAGGAAGGTCGATTACTCGGCCATCTTCTTCAGGCGCTCGTACTTCTCAGCAGCGTACTTCTCGGCGTTCTCGAAGAGCTTCTCGGCGCGCTCGGGGAAGGCGCGGGTCAGGCTGTTGTAGCGGACCCCGCCCATGATGAAGTCGCGGTAAGAAGCGGAGGGAGCCTTGCTGTCCAGCTGGAAGGGATTCAGGCCCTCGTCGGCGCGGCGGGGGTCGAAGCGGAAGTTGTGCCAGTAGCCAGCGGCCACAGCCTTCTTCTCCTCCACCTGGGAGACGCCCACGCCACCCTTGATGCCGTGGTTGATGCAGGGGGCGTAAGCCAGGATGATGGAGGGGCCGTGATAGCTCTCAGCCTCGGAGAAGGCCTTGATGCACTGGTTCATGTCGGCGCCCATGGCCACCTGGGCCACGTAGACGTAGCCGTAGGTCATGGCGATGCCGGCCAGATCCTTCTTCTTGGTGGCCTTGCCGGTGGCGGCAAACTGCGCGACAGAGCCGCAGGGAGTGGCCTTGGAGGCCTGGCCGCCGGTGTTGGAGTACACCTCGGTATCGAAGACCAGGACGTTGATGTCCTCGCCGGAGGCAAGGGCGTGGTCCAGGCCGCCGAAGCCGATGTCGTAAGCCCAGCCGTCGCCGCCCAGAATCCACATGGACTTCTTGGCCAGGTAATCCTTATCCTTCAGGATCTCCAGAGCCAGCTTGCAGGCCTCGCAGTCACAGTACTTGGCGCCGGAAGCCTTCAGCTCGGCAGCGTGAGCCTGGGCCTCGGAAACCTTGTCGCCCAGGATCTCCTTGGCTTTGTCGGAGTTGACGAAAGCCACAAGCTCGTCGATGGTGGCCACACCCTGCTCCAGGGCAGCGATGTAGTCCTTGGAGGGCTGGTCGTTGGCAGCGCGGTCGTCCTTGGTGTCCAGCCACTTCTGGGCGGCTTCCTTCAGGGCGGCGTTGGCGTTGGAGGCGATCAGCTTCTCGGTGAGCTCCGCCAGGCGGTTGCGCACGGCGTTCTGGCCCAGAGCCATGCCCAGGCCGAACTCGGCGTTGTCCTCAAACAGGGAGTTCTCCCAAGCGGGACCGTGGCCTTCCTTGTTCACGGTGTAGGGAGTGGCGGGAGCGGAGCCGCCCCAGATGGAGGAGCAGCCGGTGGCGTTGGCGATGTACATCCGGTCGCCGAACAGCTGGGTTACCAGCTTGGCATAGGGGGTCTCGCCGCAGCCGGCGCAGGCGCCGGAGTACTCCAGCAGAGGCTGCTTGAACTGGCTGCCCTTGACGGTGGTGGGCTTGAACTTCTCGGCCACCTCGGGCTTCTCAGGCAGCTTGCGGCCGTAGACGAAGCCGGCTTCCTTGTCCAGCTGGGTATCCAGGGGCTGCATGGTCAGGGCCTTCTCGCCCTTCTTGCCGGGGCATACGTTGGCGCAGG
>CALWIE010000060.1 GCA_944380625.1 uncultured Clostridia bacterium | reverse complement strand
AGACCCCTACCAGATCCTGGGGCCGGCCCGGGGCAGCGTCCGGGCCCTGACCTACCGGGAGTTTACCGTGGAGGTGGGCGCCCGCGAAGCCCAGGAGACGCCGGCCGGGGAGCCCCGGCGGCAGGTTTCCCTCTCCCTCTTTGGGGTGGAGATCCCCCTCTCCCTGGGCGGGGAGCCGAAGGGCCTCTCCCGCTCCTGGCGGCGGGAGTCCGCCTGGGCGCCCCTGGGCCGGGAGCTCCCCCTAAAGTGGGTGGAGAAGTTTTCCCAGCCCCTGCAGAGGGAGGAGCGCCCCCTCTCCGGGGAGGAGCTGAAAGAGGCGGCCCTCCTGGCCCTCCGCCGGGAGCAGCGGGCCCAGCTCCCAGAGGGGAGCCGGGTGGTAAAGGAGGAATTGGACTACCGGGCGGACGAAACCGGATGTGTCCTGCGGGCCCGGTGCCGCTGCGAGGAGGAGATCGGCCTGGTCCAGGAGATCCAGGTCAATTAGCACAGGAAGCTCAAAAATTTTTAGCTAGTATTCATAGAGTTTTTCCTTGAAGCTCCCCTGAGACCTGTGCTATAATAACTCCATAGGGAAAGAGGGCCCCTTTCGGCCCGAGACTTTGAAGAAACAGGAGATGCCTTTGGAGGAAAAAATCAATCTGGACAGAATGGAACAGGCGGCGGCCCTCTTCGGCAGCTTTGACGAGAACATCCGCCTGATAGAGAAGGAGTACGGCGTGACCCTGGTGGTCCGGGACTCCGACCTGAAGATCACCGGCGAGGACCCGGAAGGGGTGAACAAAGCCCTGCGCACCGTAAAGAGCCTTTTGACCCTCATCGGCAGCGGCGAGGCCCTCACCGAGCAGAACGTCCGCTACTGCATGCGCATGGTGGGTGAGGACAGCGAGGAAAAGGTGGCCCGCCTGGCCGGGGATGTGATCTGCATCACCAGCAAGGGCAAGCCCATCAAGCCCAAAACCGTGGGCCAGCGCACCTACTGCGACAACATCAAGGAGAACACCATCACCATCGGCGTAGGCCCTGCCGGCACAGGCAAGACCTATCTGGCGGTGGCCATGGCGGTCAACGCTTTCCGGGCCCAGCAGGTGAACCGGATCATCCTCACCCGCCCGGCGGGGGAGGCCGGGGAGAAGCTGGGCTTTTTGCCCGGCGACCTGCAGCAGAAGGTGGACCCCTACCTGCGCCCCCTGTACGACGCCCTGTTTGACATGCTGGGGGCGGAGACCTACCAGCGCTACGTGGAGCGGGGGAACATCGAGGTGGCGCCCCTGGCCTATATGCGGGGCCGCACCCTGGACGACAGCTTCATCATTTTGGACGAGGCCCAGAACACCACCGGGGAGCAGATGAAGATGTTCTTGACCCGGTTGGGCTTTAACTCCAAAATGGTCATCACCGGGGACGTGACCCAGATCGACCTGCCCGAGGGGAAGCGCTCCGGCCTTAAAGAGGCGGTGCGGGTGCTCCGGGGGATCGAGGATATTGCCATTTTCCGGTTTACGGAGAAGGACGTGGTCCGGCACAAGCTGGTGCAGGACATCATCCGGGCCTACGAAAAGGCCAGCCGGCCGGCAAAATGACCGGGCTGTCCCGGCGGGGAGCCGGGATAGCAGCCGGGAGGATTTGTATGGAAAAACAAGTGGGAAAGCCCACGGAAAGGAAACGGTAGAGAGACATGGAAAAAATCAGAGTCATCATTTCAAACCAGCAGAAGGCGGTAAAGATCCCCACAGGGGTGCGCATGCTCATCCGGCGGTGCTGCCACGCGGTGCTGCAGCTGGAGGGCTTTAAGGACTCCGCGGAGATCAGCGTCTCCTTTGTGGACAACGACCAGATTCGGGAGATGAACCGCCAGTACAGGGATATCGACTCCGCCACCGATGTGCTCTCCTTCCCCATGGGGGAAAACGGCAACTACGACGTCAACCACGAGACAGGCGCCAAAATCCTGGGGGACATTGTCATCTCCGTACCCAAGGCCATGGAGCAGGCCAAGACTTACGGCCACAGCCTGGAGCGTGAAATCGGCTTTTTGACCGCCCACTCCATGCTGCACCTGCTGGGCTACGACCACGAGGCCGGGGGCCTGGCCCGGGTGCGTATGCGGGAAAAGGAGGAGCAGGTCATGCGGGAGTTGGGTCTGCCCGCCAGCGCCAGCTACGCCACCCATCTCAATGAGTGAGAGAACCCCGCCCCCCAGGCGCCCGCTGCTCCACAGCTTTGCCGACGCCTTCCGGGGCATCGGCGCGTGCCTCCGGTCAGAGAGGAACATGCGCATCCACCTTGTGGCCTGTGTTTACCTGCTGTTTTTCGCCTCCCGCCTCTCCCTGAGCCGGGGGGAGATGGCCTGCCTGGTGCTGGCCGCCGGCGGGGTGCTGGCCGCCGAGTCCCTAAACACCGCCTTGGAGAAGCTGTGCGACTTCAACCAGCGCAACCGCAACCGGTACATAGGCCTTGTCAAGGACATCGCGGCGGGAGGGGTGCTCCTGGCCGCCGTGGCGGCCCTCTTGGTGGGGGTGATCGTCCTGGCCCGGCCGGAGCTCTGGGAGCTTTTCCGGGGCATGGCGCAAAGCCCGTGGCAGCTGGGGCTTTTTGCCTTGTCCCTGGCCGCGGCGGCGGGTTTTGTCCTCTTGGGCCCTGCCTGGGCTGCGGAAAGGCTTGACAGCCTGCGCCGGAAAAAATAAAATGAAAACAAAAGCAGGAAGGCGCCGCAGCACTGCGGTGCCCTCTTGTGCTGTGTGGAAAGGAAGAAGTCCTCTATGGAATCCATGCCCCAAGAGCGCTCTGCGTTCATCGCCATTGTGGGGAGGCCCAACGTGGGCAAGTCCTCCCTGCTCAACCGGATGGTGGGCCAGAAGATCGCCATTGTCTCCAAAAAGCCTCAGACCACCCGCACCCGCATCATGGGGGTGCTCACCCGGGGGGAGGACCAGCTGGTGTTTTTGGACACCCCCGGCCTTGTAAAGCCCAAGAACTCCCTGGGGGACTACATGGTAAAATCCGTCACCCGCACAGTGGACGGGGTGGACGCCTGCCTGCTGGTCGCGGAGGCGGGGGCCCCCCTCTCCAAGGCGGACGAGGAGCTCATGGGCCGGTTCCGCCAGGGGAAGGTCCCTGCGGTGCTGGCTGTGAACAAAATAGACCTTTTGGAGGACAAGTCCCCCCTGATGGAGCAGATCGCCCAGTTTGCCGCCCGGTACGATTTCCAGGCGGTGGTGCCTGTCTCCGCCCGGGACGGCAGCGGCATGGAGGCCCTTTTGGAGGAGCTCTCCCGGCTGTGCCTGCCGGGGGGGCACCTGTTCCCGGAGGACACCCTCACCGACCAGCCCGAGCGTGTCATCGTCTCGGAGACGGTCCGGGAGAAGGTCCTGCGGCTTTTGGACCAGGAAGTGCCCCACGGGGTGGCCGCCGTCACCGAGCGCATGAAGGACCGGGAGGGCATTGTGGACGCGGACGTGACCATCTACTGCGAAAAACCGGGGCACAAGGGCATCCTCATCGGCAAGGGGGGCGCCATGCTCAAAAAGATCGGCTCCTCCGCCCGCCAGGACCTGGAGCGCTTTTTCGGCTGCAAGGTGAACTTGCAGCTGTGGGTCAAGGTGAAGGAGGACTGGCGCCAGCGCCCGGAAACCCTCCAGAGCCTGGGCTTTTCCCAAAAGGACCTGGACCTGTAAGCGGGCCCCAAGCACAAAACCCCTGCGGAATATGGCGCAGGGTGTCGAACAAACAAATCTTTTCCTGTCATAGGCCGGGTGGATCTGCAAATACTTTTCATAAAGGAAGGGAAGGCGCCAGCCTTTCCCAAAGGGGGAAGCGTTTGTGGATGTAAAAGAAGCCTGGAACAGCTTTTACCGGACCGGCAGGGTGCGCGACTATATCCAATACACCCAGTTGAAACACCAGGCCCAGCAGTGCCTGGGCAAGGAGGCGGCGCATGGGGCTGAAGACCCAAGGGCTGGTCATTCGGGAACAGGCGGTGGGCGAGAGCGACCGGCTGGTGACCGTCCTTACCAAGGATGAGGGCGTGGTGCGGGCCTTTGCCCGCCGGGCCAAGAATTTAAAAGACAGCAAAAACGCCGCCACAGGGCTGCTTTGCTACTCCCGCTTTACACTCTCCAAGGGGAAGAGCGCCTACAACATCAACGAGGCCTGCCCCATCGAGGTGTTTTTCGACCTGCGCCGGGACATCACCCGGCTGGCCCGGGCCCAGTACGTCTGCCAGCAGGCGTCGGAACTGGTGCCCGAAGGGGTGGAGGCCGGCGAATACCTGCGCCTGGTGCTCAACGCCCTCCACTTCCTCTGCCGGGGCGCAAGGCCCCAGCCGGTGCTGAAGGCCATTGTGGAGTTGCGGATGCTCTCCGAGGCGGGGTTCATGCCCAACCTGGCCTACTGCGCCCACTGCGGCGCCTACGAGGCGGAGCGGATGTACTTTAAAGTGGGCCGGGGGGAGCTCTACTGCGACGGGTGCTTCATCGACAACGGGGACCCCTGGGTTCCCCTGTCCCCCGGGGCCCTCACCGCCGCCCGGCACATTGTGTTCGCGGATTTTGAGAAGGTCTTCTCCTTCTCCCTGGCGCCCGGGGCCCAGGAGGAGCTCTCCGCCGCCGCGGAGGCCTACACGGTGCAGATCCTCCAAAAGCGCCCCCGCACCCTGGATTTCTACCACAGCCTGCTGTGAAGGCCCTGCACATAAGAGAAACCTGCGATTAGAGGAATTATCAGGATGGACAAACATACCAAAGCTTTAGAGCTGGATAAAATTTTAGAGATGGTGGCCGGGGAGTGCTCCAGCGCCGACGGGGCAGAGCTGGCCCGGGGGCTGGAGCCTGCGGGCACCGCGTCGGAGGCCCGGTGGCTCTTAGAGGAGACAGACGCCGCCTTTGTGCTCATGGCCAAATACGGGGGCCCCTCCTTTTACGGCATGAAAAACGTGACGAACCCCCTGCGCCGGGCCCAGGCAGGAGGGGGCCTGGGCCTGCGGGAGCTCTTGGACAGCGGCGGCACCTTGCGGGCCATCCGGGGGCTCACCCAGTGGTGGGGCAAAAGCGAGGGGGTCAAGACCGCCCTCACCGGCCGCTTCGAGGCCCTGGCCCCCAACAAATACCTGGAGGAGAAAATCTTCACCTGCATCGTAAGCGAAGAAGAGGTAGCGGACAACGCCTCCCCGGCCCTGGCCGCCATCCGGCGGAAGATCCGGGCGGCCTCCCAGCGGGTGCGGGACCAGCTGGACAAGCTCATCCGGTCCCCCTCCCACCAAAAGCACTTGCAGGAGAATATCGTCACCCAGCGGGGCGGCCGCTACGTGGTGCCGGTAAAGGCGGAGTTCCGGGGGGAGGTCCCCGGCCTGGTCCACGACACCAGCGCCTCTGGGGCCACCGTGTTTGTGGAGCCCATGAGCGTGGTGGAGGCCAATAACGAGATCCGCGTCCTGCGCTCCGACGAGCAGGAGGAGATCTCCCGCATCCTCCTGGAGCTCTCCGGGGAGGCGGGCTCCTTTGCCGATTCCATCATCGAAAGCTACCGCTACGCCGTGGAGCTGGATTTGATCTTCGCCAAGGCCCAGACCGCCTACCGGATGAAGGCGGTGGTGCCCCAGATGGGGGAGGACGGGAAGACGGTTCTCCACGCCGCCCGGCACCCCCTCATCCCCCAGGAGAAGGTGGTGCCCACGGACATCACCTTGGGGGTGGAGTTTGACACCCTCATCATCACCGGCCCCAACACCGGCGGCAAGACCGTGGCCCTGAAGACCATCGGCCTGCTGACGCTCATGGCCATGTGCGGCCTGATGGTCCCCGCCGCCGAGGGCAGCCGGGTCTCGGTGTTCCGGCACATCCTGGTGGACATCGGCGATGAGCAGAGCATCGAGCAGTCCCTTTCCACCTTCTCCTCCCACATGGTCAACATCATCCAGATCCTTCAGGTGGCGGACAGCGGCAGCCTTGTCCTCTTGGACGAGCTGGGGGCGGGCACCGACCCGGTGGAGGGGGCGGCCCT
>CALWIE010000059.1 GCA_944380625.1 uncultured Clostridia bacterium | reverse complement strand
AACTTTGGGCGGGTGTCCTCCATCTGCCCCGACCTGGGGGGCCGCCTGCGGCTGACCCTGGAAAACGGGGAAGTGGTGGGGGTCTCCCGGCAGTACGCCCCAGCCATCCGCAAAAAGCTGGGCCTGTGAGAGAAAGAGAGGAGACCGAGATGAAAAAATTCGTCCAAAGCCTGTCCCAGGTGGTTGTGAACCTGTGCATATCCTTCACCGTTGCGGTGTTGATCTATGCCGCGTTTTCCCGGGGGGCGCTGCCCCAGGAGATGGTGTGGCAGCTGCTGCTGCTCAGCGCCGCAGCCACGCTGCTGCAGTTTGTCTTTTTCTCGGGAAAGGCGGTCAAGCGCCTGTCCTACCTGTGGCGTATGGCCCTGTTCGCCGTGCTGATGCTGGCGGTGGTCAGCGCCTGCGCGGTGGGGTTTGGGTGGTTCCCCGTGGAAAGCGCCGCCAACTGGCTGCTTTTTACAGGGGTGTTCCTGGCCCTGTTCGCCGGCATTTCCCTGGCGTTCGAGGTGGGCTTCCGCCTGCGGCGCAAAGTGTATGACGACGCTTTGGGCCGGTACAAAAAGAAGGGGGAAAACTGAGGGGAAGGGCCTGGGCCTTGCTGGATGGCAGGGGCCGGCCCTTATTTTTCCTTGGGGGGCATGAAAGGCGCACCTGGGGACTATACTGTATCACAGGTAACCCACCAGGAAAGGAGCGCGCCGCCATGGCAGCTGTCATTCTCACCATGCCGGGCCCCCCGGGGGCCCCCTATCCCAACGGCGGGGACGAGGCCTACTGGATGGGGCAGGTCCGGGGGGCGCTGGCTTCCCGGCTGGCCCACAACGGGATCGCCCTTCTCTTTGGGTTCCCGGAGGAGCCCTCCCCCGGGGATTTCCACCTGGCCCTGTGCTCCCAGCAGGCGCCCCCGGGGGAAGAGGGCGCCCGGAAGGGGCCGCGCCTGCTGTGCCGGGCCGGGGACGGCCAGGGCAGGCGGGGGGCGGGGATCCTGGCACGCCGAGTGGGGGAGGCCTACCCCCAGCCGGAGCTGGTCCGGGTAGAGGAGGCCCTCCAGGTGCCGGAGCTGGGGGACGGGGGGCCGGCCGGGGCGGCGGTGCGCCTGCTGTACCGGGACAATCCCCAGGACGAGGCCTGGCTCACCCGGAACACCGGGTTGGCGGCGCTGGCCCTGGCCAGGGGCCTGGCGGAGGTGCTGGAGGCGCCTTTTCAGGATGGTTGAGGGGCTGTGCTCCCTGCTGTGGGGGTGGCATGTGCTGGCGCTGATCTTGGCGCTGGGGCTCACCTTTTCCTTTTCCACCGGGTTTTTCCAGGTGCGGCGGGCGGGCCGCTGGCTGAGGGCGGCCCTGGCCTCCCCCCGGGGGGAGAGGGGAAAGCTCTCCTCCTTTCAGGCGCTGACGGCGGCCCTGGCGGGGTCCATCGGCACGGGGAACATTGTGGGGGTGGCGGCGGCTATCACCGCAGGCGGGCCGGGGGCCCTGTTCTGGATGTGGGTGTCCGGCCTGCTGGGGATGATGACGGTTTTCGCGGAAAACGTCCTGGCCGCCCGCCACCGGGAGGCGGCGGGGATGCTGGGGGCCATCCGCCGGACGGGGGGCCGCTGGGGCAGGCCCCTGGCCGCCCTGTACGCAGGGGGGTGCGTGCTGGCCTCTTTGGCCATGGGGAACATGGCCCAGACCCACGCCGCGGCGGAGGCCCTCTCCGCCCTGGGGATCCCGGCGAGGGGCGCGGCCCTGCTGGCGGGGCTTTTGGCCTTTTTTGTGGCCCGGGGCGGCCTTGCCCGGGGGGTGAAGGTCACCGAGCGCCTGGTCCCCCTGATGACGTTGCTGTTTTTCGGGGCCTCCCTGGGGGTGCTGTGGGCGTTTCGGGAGAACCTGCCCAGGGCCTTTTTGAGCGTTTTCCAGGGGGCTTTCTCCCTGCGGGCCGGGGCCGGGGGCGCGGCAGGGGCCCTGCTGGCCGCCCGGGTGGGGGTCTCCCGGGGGGTGTTCACCAACGAGGCGGGGCTGGGCAGCTCCGCCTTCGCCTACCAGGGGGTGGAGGGACGCACTCCGGTGGAGCTGGGCTGCCTGGGGATTTTCCAGGTGTTTGTGGACACCCTGCTCATGTGTACGGTGACGGGGCTGTGCATCCTCTGCTGCCACTCCCCGGTGCTGGAGGGCGCCTCCCTGACCCTGTATGCCTACGAGTCCGCCTGGGGCCCCTGGGGAGGCCGGGCGGTGAGCCTGTGCACGGCCCTGTTTGCCCTGGCCACCCTGGTGGCCTGGAGCTGCTACGGCCGGGAGGGGCTTTTCTACCTGACCCGGGGCCGGGGCGGCTTCCTCTACGCCCTGGGGGCCGGGGCATCCGCCGCCCTGGGGTGCCTGCTCCCCCTGGAGGCGGTCCTCCAGCTGGGGGACGCCGCAAACGGCCTGCTGGCCCTTCCCAACGGGGCGGCCCTGTTTTTCGCCCGGAAGGAGGTCCTCCAGGCCCTGGGGCCGGGGAAAATTGGGCCTGAAAAGCCCCGGGGAAAAAACAGCCGGGGAACATTTCATAAAATTTTGAAAAGATCTTCCCTTTTTCCTGGTTTGATGGTAAAATAGCCTTAGCATCCCCGTCATAGCCGGCGGCCCCCTGGGGCCGGCGGGCTGACGAATTCTTCAAGCGGCCGGCAGGGCATTGGCCCTGGGGCCGGGAAAGGCAGGCACATTATGAAACTGATCCTTGCGATTGTCAGCAACGACGACAGCGGCGCGGTGTCCTCCGCACTGACCCGTGAGGGCTTCTCCGTGACGAAACTGGCCACCACCGGCGGCTTTTTGATGGCAGGCAACACCACCTTTATCTCCGGTGTGGACGACGACAAGGTGGACACGGTCATTGGCATCATCGCCAAGTACTCCAGCCGCCGCACCCAGATCGTGCCCAGCACCTCCACCATGGAAGTGGGGATGTACTCCTCCTTCCCTGTGGAAGTCACCGTGGGCGGCTCTACCATCTTCGTCTTGAACGTGGACCGGTTCGAGAAGGTCTGATGGACTTTCCCGGATTTTTGGGCAACCAGGAGGTGAAGGCGGCCCTCTCCGCCGCCTTTGCCGGAGGGCGCTTTCCCCACGCTTTGCTCCTTTGGGGCGAGGCGGGCTGCGGCAAGCGCACTTTTGCCCGGCTGCTGGCCCAGGCCCTTGTGTGCAGGGACCCGGGCCACGCCCCCTGCGGGAGCTGTCCCTCCTGCGTGCGGGCCCTGGCCGGGTCACATCCCGATATCCGTGTGGTGGAAGGGAGCGGGGCGACCCGCTCCTTTACTGTTGAGGCGGTGGCCCAGGTGGCCGCCGACGCCTTTCGCGTGCCCGAGGAGGCCGGGGTGAGCGTCTACATTCTCCTCATGGGCAGCCGCACCCTGGAGCCCGCCCAGAACAAGCTTTTAAAACTTTTGGAAGAGCCCCCGGAGCACGGGGTCTTTATCCTGGTGGCCCCTTCGGCGGAGGGGCTTTTGCCCACCATCCGCAGCCGGGTGCAGGCCTTCCAGCTGCGCCCTCCCGGCCTGGAGGAGGCTGCGGCCTGGGTGGGGGAGCGGCAGGGCCTTTCCCCCCAGCGGGCCGGGGAGCTGGCCGCCCTGTGCGGGGGAAACATCGGCCGGATGCTGGAGGAGCTTTCCGGCGGGGCCTCGGCCCAGGCTTTCGCCATCGCCCAGGCCATGGCCCTGGCAGTGCTGGAGCCCCGGGAGGACGGGCTCTTCCTGGCGGCGGCCCCCCTGCAAAAGGACCGGGACCTGTTCCGGGAGGTACTGCGGCGGCTGGGGCTGATCTTCCGGGACGCCTGCGTGCTGCGGGCGGGGGGGAAGGCCCTGCTGGGGGGCGCTCCCCAGGCGGCGGACAGGCTCAGCGCCCTGCCCCGGAAACAGCTGATGGCCCTGCCCCCCCTGGCGGAAGAATACCGGCAGAAGCTGGAACGCAACGCCAACATGGCGCTGCTCACTGTGGACCTGTGTGTGCGCCTGCGGGAAGCCGCGGGGCGCTGAGCAGCAGGCCTTTAGAGGAAAGGAGGCGCGCCTATGGCCGAGGTGATCGGCGTGCGCTTTAAAAATACAGGGAAAGTCTACTATTTCGACCCCCAGGGGATGGCCCTGGAGAAGGGGTCCATGGCCATTGTGGAGACCGCCCGGGGCACCGAGTGCGGGGAGGTGGCCCTGGAGAACCGGGAGGTTTCGGACGAGTCCATCGTGCAGCCCCTGCGGAAGGTGGTCCGCCCTGCCACCAAAGAGGACCTGAAAAAGGTGGCGGAAAACCACATCAAGGAGAAAAAGGCCTTTCGGGCCTGCGAGAGGAAGATCGCCGAGCGGGGCCTGGAGATGAAGCTGGTGGACGTGGAGTACACCTTCGACAACTCCAAGATCCTCTTTTACTTCACCGCCGACGGGCGGGTGGATTTCCGGGAGCTGGTGAAGGATTTGGCGGGGATGTTCCGCACCCGCATTGAGCTGCGGCAGATCGGCGTGCGGGACGAGGCCAAAATGCTGGGGGGCATGGGCATTTGCGGCCGCCCCTTCTGCTGCGGGAGCTTTTTGGGGGGCTTTACCCCCGTGTCCATCAAAATGGCCAAGGAGCAGGGGCTGTCCCTGAACCCGGTGAAGATTTCCGGGGCCTGCGGGCGGCTGATGTGCTGCTTGAAATATGAGCAGGAGGCCTACCAGGACCTTTTGAAGAACACCCCCAAGGTGGGGGCCTTGGTCTCCACCCCAGAGGGGAAGGCCGTGGTCGTGGAGCAAAACCTTTTGACCCGCAAGCTCACCGTCCGCCTGGACAAGGACCCGGACGGGGCGCCCAAGGTGTTCAAGGTGGGCGAGGTGAAGGTGCTCCGGGACGGCCGGAACAAGGTGAGCAAAAAGGAAATGGAGGAGCTCAGAAACCTGGAGGACTCCTGAGCCCTGGGGAATTTTGTTAAAACTGGGGCAAAGTCCCCGAGGGAAAAAGGAAAAAGACTTGCATTTTTGCGGAAATGTGATACAATGAACTTGATAATTCAAATGGAGGTGTTCCCTATGCCTTATGTCATCAACGACGAATGTATTGCCTGCGGCGCTTGCGCCGGTGAGTGCCCCGTTGGAGCCATCTCCGAGGGCGACGGCAAATATGTGATCGATCCCGATACCTGCATCGACTGCGGCGCTTGCGCCGGCACCTGCCCTGTGGGCGCTCCCCAGGAGGGTTAAGTCGCGGCTTTCGGGTCGGAAAATTCAGAAAAAGCGGAGCCCGGGGGATCTTCCCAGCGGGCTCCCTTTTTATCTGGGAGGCATCTATGAGGGAACATTGGGAGCCCCTTTCCGGGGGCAGCCGGGTCCTGGTGAGCGAGGACCACACCTTTGGCACCGACGCCCTGCTGCTGGCGGACTTTTCCATGCCCCGGCGCCGGGAGCGCTGCGCGGACTTTGGCACCGGCTGCGGGGTGATCCCCCTGCTGTGGCGGGTGCGGGGCCGGGCGGGGCCCATCGCCGGGGCGGAGCTTCAGCCGGAGGCCGCCGCCCTGGCCCGGCGTTCGGTGGAGGAAAACGGCTTTTCGGGGGAGATCTCCATTGTGGAGGGGGACGTGCGCCGGGGGCTCTTCCCCGGGGGCAGCTTGGACTTGATCGCCTGCAACCCGCCCTACACGGCGGCGGGGGCGGGGATCCCCAGCGGCGGGGAGGCCCGGCGCCGGGCCCGCCAGGGGGAGACCCTCTCCCTGGAGGAGCTGGGGCGGGCCGCCCGGTCCGCCCTGCGGTACGGGGGCAGGCTGTGCCTGTGCCTGCGGCCCCAGCGGCTGGCCGAGGCCGTGGAGGTGTTCCACGCCTGCCGGCTGGAGCCCAAGCGGCTGCGGCTTGTCCAGCAGCGGGCGGGGAAGGCCCCCTTCCTCTTTTTGCTGGAGTGCCGCCTTGGGGGCAGGCCCGGCCTGGAGGTGGAGCCGGTGCTCCTGCTGGAGGGGGAGGACGGCGCCCCCACAGAGGAGATCGAAAGGATCTACGGGGACTACCGGAACAACCCGGAGCACTTGAAAAACTAGGGAGGACAGTATGGAGCAAAAGGAGAGAGAGGGGCGCCCCCCCTTGGAAAAAGGGGCCCTGTACGTGGTGGGCACGCCCATTGGCAACCTGGGGGACTTTTCCCCCCGGGCCCGGGAGACCCTGGCCGGGGCGGACTTTATTGCCGCGGAGGACACCCGGGTCACCCTGCGGCTGCTCAACCACTTTGGCATCAAAAAGCCCTTGGTCAGCTA
>CALWIE010000058.1 GCA_944380625.1 uncultured Clostridia bacterium | reverse complement strand
TAGTGGACGTCCGGGAAACCGAAAAGGGCCCCAAGGCCATCATCTCCCGCACCCATCCTGACCTGGTGAAGCGGATGTTCGAAACGGAAGTGCCCGCGATCTATGACGGCACCGTGGAGATCAAGGCCGTGGCCCGGGAGGCCGGTTCCCGCACCAAGCTGGCTGTCATGAGCCACAACCCCGACGTGGACGCCGTGGGCGCCTGCATCGGCACCCGGGGCAGCCGTGTGTCGGAGATCGTGGACGAGCTGGGCGGGGAAAAGATCGACATTGTGGAGTACAGCGACGAGCCCAAGGCTTTCATCGCGGCGGCCCTCTCCCCGGCCACGGTCCTCTCTGTGGAGACGGCGGAGGACGGCTCCCACTCCTGCCGGGTGACCGTGCCCGACAACCAGCTGTCCCTGGCCATTGGCAACAAGGGCCAGAACGCCCGGCTGGCGGCCAAGCTCACGGGCTGGAAGATCGACATCAAGCCGGAGAGCGGCTTTTACGGAGAAGAGGAGTAACACCGGAGGGCCCGGAAGGGAGGAGAGGCCATGCGACCCAAAAAGACGCCCATGCGCATGTGTACGGGCTGCGGGCAGATGAAGCCCAAAAAAGAGCTGGTGCGGGTGGTGCGCGCCCCCCAGAAGGAGGGCGAGCCCCCCGCGCCCCCGGAGATCTCTTTGGACCTGACGGGCAAAAAGCCCGGGCGGGGGGCCTACCTCTGCCGGGACGCCCAGTGCCTGCGGCTGGCCCGCAAGGCCCGGCGGCTGGAGCGGGCCTTCTCCTGCAAGATCCCGGAGGAGGTCTACGAGCGGCTGGAGGAGGAGATCCGCGCGGCCCAAGAGGCCGCCCAGCCCCCCCAGGCCCCGCCGGAAATCATCATCGAGGGGGAGCCCCTGGGGAAAGGGGGCGCCTGAGATGGAGAAAGGCGAAGGGGAAAAGAGGCTTTTGTCCCTTTTGGGGCTGGCCCGGAGGGCCCGCAAGATAGAGCCCGGCTTCGACGCGGCGGCAGGCGCCGCCCGGGAGGGCAGGGCCGCCCTGCTGCTGGCGGCGGGGGACATCTCGGAGAAGACCGGGAAAAACCTCCGCTACGAGGGGGACCGGGCCGGCATCCCCACCCTGCGGGTGGCGGTTGGCATGGAAGAGCTGGGCCGGGCCTGCGGCGTGCGCGCCGGGGTGCTGGCCATAACGGATAAGGGGTTCGCCAAGGCCGTGAGGGATCTGGCGGAAGCTGCGACGGAAGAGAAGGAGGAACGTGCCCATGATGATTAAATACAGAGTTCGGGAAGTGGCCAAGGATTTGAACATGCCCAACAAGGACGTGCTGGACATTCTGTCCCAGTACTTCCCGGAGCCCAAAAAAACCATGACCGCCCTGGAGGAGCCGGAGCTGGACGTGATCTTTGAGACCTTTACCCAGCGCAACAGCGTGAAGAGCTTAGACGAGTACTTTGCCCAGCGGGAGGAGAAAAAGCCCGAGCAGCCCGCCCCCCCGGCAGGAGGCGGCCCCAAAGCAGGAGAAGGCCCAAAAGACCCAGGGCCAAAAGCCCCAGGCCCAGCCCCAGGCCCCGGCGGAGGCCCCTGCCCCCAAGGAGCCTAAGCAGCCCACCCGCCGCGTGGTGGACACCCGTTCCTCCAACGTGAATATCGACAAGTACAACGAGAAGTATGACCAGCTGGCGGACCAGAAGGTGAAAACCCGCACGGACAACGTGGTCTCCAAGCAGAAGTTCCCCAACCGGGGCAGCCAGCGCCGGGGCAACCAGCGCCGGGGCAAGCGGGAGACCGAGGCCGAGCGCCTCAACCGCATCGCCCGGGAGCGGGCCGCCAAGCACATGACCATCGAGGTGCCCGAGGAGATCACCGTGGGGGACTTCGCCCTGCGGCTGAAGGTCTCCGCCCCAGAGGTTATCAAAAAGCTGATGAGCCTGGGGGTCTTTGCCGCCATCAACGACACCATCGACTTCGACACCGCCGTGCTGGTGGCCGACGAGTTCCACGTGAAGGTGGAAAAGGAAGTGGTGGTCACCATTGAGGAGCGCATCATCGACGACAGCGAGGACGACGAGAAGAACCTGGTGCCCCGGGCCCCTGTGGTGGTGGTCATGGGCCACGTGGACCACGGCAAGACCTCCATTTTGGACGTGATCCGCCACACCAACGTCACCGAGGGGGAGGCCGGCGGCATCACCCAGCACATCGGCGCCTACCGGGTGCAGGTCCAGGGCAGGGACATCACCTTCCTGGACACCCCCGGCCACGCCGCCTTCACCACCATGCGCGCCCGGGGCGCCCAGGTGACGGATATCGCCGTGCTGGTGGTGGCCGCCGACGACGGCATCATGCCCCAGACCGTGGAGGCCATCAACCACGCCAAGGCGGCGGGGGTGTCCATCATTGTGGCCATCAACAAGATGGATAAGGAGGGCGCCAACCCCGACCGGGTCAAGGAGCAGCTCACCGAGTATGAGCTGGTGCCCGAAGAGTGGGGCGGCGACACCCCCTGCATCCCCGTTTCTGCCCACACCAAGCAGGGCATCGACGACCTGCTGGAAATGATTCTGCTCACCGCCGACATGATGGAGCTCAAGGCCAACCCCGACCGGGCCGCCAAGGGCACCGTGGTGGAGGCCCGGCTGGACAAGGGCATGGGCCCCGTGGCCACGGTGCTGGTGCAAAACGGCACCCTCCGGGCCGGGGACGTGATTGTGGCCGGCACCACCGTGGGCCGGGTGCGCTCCATGATGGACGACCGGGGCCGCCGGGTCAAGGAGGCCGGGCCCAGCGTGCCCGTGGAGATCACCGGCTTGAGCGACGTGCCCGTGGGCGGCGACATCTTCAACGCCGTCTCCGACGAGCGCCTGGCCCGGGAGCTGGTGGAGCAGCGCATCACCGAGCAGAAGGAGGCCCAGTTCAACTCCCAGACCAAGGTCACCCTGGACAATCTCTTCGAGCAGATGAAAGAGGGGGACATGAAGGAGCTGAAGATCATCGTCAAGGCCGACGTGCAGGGCTCTGTGGAGGCCGTGCGCCAGTCTTTGGAGAAGCTCTCCAACGACGAGGTGCGGGTACACATCATCCACGGGGCGGTGGGCGCCGTCAGCGAGAGCGACGTGATGCTGGCAAACGCCTCTAACGCCATCATCGTGGGCTTTAACGTCCGGCCCGACCCCGTGGCGGAGGAAAACGCCAAGCGGGACGGGGTGGATATGCGCCTGTACCGGATCATCTACGACTGCATCGAGGAGATCGAGTCCGCCATGAAGGGCATGCTGGCCCCCAAGTACCGGGAGGTGGCTTTGGGCAAGGCCGAGTGCCGGGAGACCTACAAGATCAGCAACGTGGGCCTGGTCATCGGCGGCCACGTCACCTCCGGCAAGATCACCCGGAACGCCCAGGTGCGGGTGGTGCGGGACGGCATCATTGTGGCCGACGACAAGATCGCCTCCCTGCGGCGCTTCAAGGACGACGTGCGGGAAGTGGCCGACGGCTACGACTGCGGCATCACCCTGGAGAAGTTCTCCGACATCAAGCAGGGGGACGTCCTGGAGGCCTACGAAATGGAGGAGTACCGCGACTAGCGGGTGCGTGACCGCACGGGACGATTCGCGCTGTGGGGCGGCGGCTTAACGCCGCGCCTGTGTGAGTAGTACCCTCGCGTTCGCGGCGTGTAGGCAGCTTCCGTTTTACAGAAAAAGCAAAAACCGCGCCAGCGCTTTATCCACCCACTGTAGAGAGCGGAGCGCAGCGAGCGACTACGCGACATGTCCCGCGCGGTCACGCGCCTG
>CALWIE010000057.1 GCA_944380625.1 uncultured Clostridia bacterium | reverse complement strand
GCTGCTCTTTAGCAGCGTGCTGAACATCGGGCTGGACATCTGGTTCATGGGGCCCCTCTCCATGGGGGTGGCGGGAGCAGCCATCGCCACAGTGCTGGCCCAGGGCATCAGCGCTGTGCTGGGTTTCCTCTACATTGCCCGGAATTACCCCTGGCTGCGGTTTGGCCGACGGAGTCTGCGGGTACCCAAGTCGTTTGCCCTAAGCACTTTGGGCACCGGCCTGAGCATGGCCCTGATGAACGCCATCTACAACATTGGCAGCGTCATCCTCCAGGGGAGCATCAACGCCCTGGGGCAGGTCGCCATTACCGCCCAAGTAGGGGGGCGCAAGCTGTTTGAGTTGATCTGCGTCCCCGGCCTTGCCCTGGGAAACGGCGTGGCCACCTACTCCAGCCAGAACGCCGGGGCCGGCAAAGGCCGGCGGATTGCCCGGGGCATGGGGGCCGGGGTGCTGCTGTATCTGGCTTGGTGGGCTGTCGCCCTGGTGCTGGCATTCGGTTTCGGAAGGCCCCTGGTGGGCCTGGTCACCGGCAGCGATGCCCAGCAGGTGCTGGAAAACGCCGTCCTCTATCTGCGGGTCAGCGTGGGCTGTATGCCCCCCATGATCCTGCTGGTGATCCTCCGCAACGTCCTGCAGGGGGTGGGGCGGCCTCTGATGCCCCTGCTGTGTAGCGTCCTGGAGCTGCTGGGCAAGGGGATATTCGCCCTGTTCCTGGTGCCCCTGTGGGGCTACGGGGCGGTGTGCGCCTGCGAGCCGGTCACCTGGGTGGTTTGCGCCGTGGTGATTGCCCTTAGCCTATACCACCACAGGGACAAACTGCGGGACGCCGCATAAGAAAAGGCTTTCCCATTTTCTGAAACCGCAGTATACTAAAAAGGCACCGTGCGGGTGGATTTCCCCTGCGCAGCCCACAACAAAATTGGAAAAAGGAGACAATCCCCTATGCTTACCACCCTTCTCTGCGATATGGGCAATGTTTTAATCCGCTATGAGCCTGAAACCTTTTTGGACCGGTACGGAATCCACGGCCCCCAAGACCGGGCCCTTCTGCTGCGGGAGATCTTCCGCTCTCCCCTCTGGCCCAAGATGGATTCCGGTGAGCTGGACGAGGACAGGCTGGAGGCCCTGGCGCTCCCCAGGCTGCCCGAACGGCTTCACGCCGCCGCACACGATCTCATCTTCCGTTGGGATGAGCCCATCCTCCCGGTCCCCGGCATGGAGGAGCTTTTGCGGGCGTGCAAGGAGGCAGGGCTGGGGCTGTACCTGCTCTCCAACGCAAGCCTGCGCCAGCCTGTTTATTGGCCCCGGGTGCCCGGCAGCTCCCTGTTCGATGGCGCCATCGTCTCCGCCTATTACCGCTGCGTCAAGCCCTCCCCGGAGATCTACCGGATTGCCCTGGAAAAATTCCGCCTCACCCCGGAAGAGTGCCTCTTTGTGGACGATATGCCGGAAAATGTCCGGGGAGCCCAGGCTGTGGGCATACCGGGCTTCCGGTTCACCGGGGACGTCCCGGCCCTGCGCCGGCGGATAGAATCCCTCGGGGTCGTGTTCCCCTGCTGATACCATCTCGCCGCCGCCTTTCGGAAACACATCCCGGTTCGCAATGACACAGCCGCCGGGATGTAGAGGGAAACCGCGACCCAGCCGCCTGCATTGACCTGGACCCCTGTGAGTTATATGAGTCCTGTCCCGTGGTGGAGGCCCCCCTCAAAGAGACGATTGGACTGCCGCTTTGGCCTGCCAAAAACTTCGCGGCACCACACCAGCACCGTACTCTCTGGGGCTTGCGGCGGGAACCGGGCAACCCCGGCCCGCCCCTGCTCCCCGGTGTGTTCCCCCACATCCACTCCAAAACCGCGTGCCGAGGGGCGAGTGCGTGCCGGTGGCACGCAAGCTACGGCGCCGGTCACGGCTCCCGCCTCGGTCGGTGCTGGGCGCTCCCCACCAGGGAGCAGCACCCGAGCCGGCAGGCGAGACAAGTCCTTCTGCCCCTGCCATATTAAGGAACAATCTTTCCTACAAAAACAGCTCTCTAAATCGGAGGGTTGTTTTTGTATCCATGCCCGGAAAACCTGCTATTATGGGCTTTCCGGCCAACGCTGCGTCCACCGCTGCCAAATTCGCAGTTCAAAGCAAGGAATCGCTTCACTTTGTCCGATCCCTTGCTTTCAATTTCCGCAGTTCGCGGATAGAGAATCCGCCAGCCAGCAGGAACGCCAGGCCGTCCGCCACAGGCCCTGCCCACAGGACGCCTTCCACACCGATCAGCCGTGTCAAAATCAACATGGCGGGCAGGATGAACAAGAATTGTTTGGAAAGGGACGTAATGGCAGCCTTGACGGGTTTCCCGATGGCCTGGAAGAAAACGCCAGCGCAGGCTTGCACACCGTTCAAGAACGTGAGAAGCAGGTAGATGCGGAAACACTTGACGCCAAATACCTCATACGCCGGGGACTCTGTTCCAAAGAGCCGCAGGAAGAATAGCGGGAACCCCTCAAAGGCGACAAACGCGACGATTGCTACAATCGTGGCGTATTTACAGGCGGACAAATAGGTGTCCCTGACGCGCTGGTTTAAATTGGCTCCGTAATTATATCCGATGATCGGCTGGCTGCCGCTGGCAATCCCAATGGCAACCGAGAAAATAATCATGCTGACTTTTAGGCACAGACCGAAAGTTGTAACAGGGATGTCTGGCCCATAAGGGGACTGGGCCCCGTAGGAGGCCAGCAAATTATTGGAGATGGCGGCGATCAAAGTGGCGGCCAGGTTGTTGAAGCAACTGGCCACCCCCAGGCTCAAAATTCTATAAGAGATTGCCCAACGGGGAATCCAACACCCTTTGGAGAGTTTGATATTTTTAAAACGGAACAGGTAGACGATATTGAAAACAAGCCCCACATACTGGCTGAGGATGGTGGCGATGGCCGCTCCCTCGATGCTCCAACCAAATCCCATGATGAAAATGGGGTCCAGGATGGTGTTCAAAACAGCGCCGATCATCATGGAGAACATGGCGTATCCTGTGCACCCGCAGCCAAGTGAAAATCCACACCGCCCAGGGGGCGCTCCTCCTGGATCCCGGATATGGAGCTTTTTTAGGCCCCAGGGTGATCCACGAGGTCGCGGCCGGGTCGGACACCTGCGGTATCCGCTCCCTGGTGTTCCACCCTCACTTTCTGGGCAACGAGGAGAGCTTGATTTGGCAAAAATATGTGGCTCCCGTGCAAAGGGTCGGCGCCGTGAAGCTCAATCCGGATATTCCCTGGCAGTGGGACTGTATGCACCAGTTCTGCGTGGCCTGGCACGCCATGCACCAGCGGGGGCCCGGCTACGAGATCGAAACCCGCCAGGCCGTGGAAAACGCCGTGTATCATCTCTCCTTGCAGACGGGGCTTTTGAAAACCAGCCTCTCGGAAAAGGCCCAGCGAAACACCGGGCGCCTGGAGCAGATGCTGCAATTCATCCAACAGCACTTTGCGGAGGCGCTGTCTATAGCCCAAATTGCGGAGAGCGCCGCCATCAGCGAAAGCGAGTGCCTGCGCTGTTTCAGAAACAGCCTGCACACCACTCCCGGCAGGTACCTGCGGGACTTCCGGCTGCAAAAGGCGGAAGGGCTGCTGCTCTCCACCCAGGAGACCAGCGCCAACATTGGGGCGGCTTGCGGCTTTTCCGACGCAGCCTACTTTACAAAACTCTTCCGGGAAGCGAAGGGCTGCACTCCGCTGGAGTACCGAAAACACCAAAGCAGTTTACAGCTGTGATTGCGCTTTTCCTTCCCCTTTGGAGGAAATTCATCTCACAGCACCAAACCAACACCGGCCTCTCCCTCCAAACAAAACGCACCCAGGTTTCCCTTTTTGGGCATTTCCGGGTGCGTTTCGCTGTCTGGTCTCTCTCCCTTACCGTCGAACTTTTCCCGTGTTTTTTCGGGGAGGGTGTTATATTTTTCTCGCCTTCACCACGATGGCGGGGTTGAAAAGGCAGGCTTTTCCAGCGGAATAGTACTTTCCCTCCTGAAAGGTCCGCGCCTCCTCCGGAGAGAAGACAGACTCTTCCACCAGGCGCTGCAGCATGAACCCCCGCTCCGCCAGCTTATTCAGATAGGAAGAGAGCTTCCAGTTGCGGATGTGCAAATCTGCCCCCACTTTGTTCATCTGTATGTTCTCTTCCTGGACGTAAGAGCGTTTTACCAGGTACTCCCCCTGCCGCGCTTCCACGCACCACATCCACGGATTGTCCCAGGAAAAGACCAAAATCCCACCCGGCTTTAGGTACTCCGCCGCCCGGTCGAAAGCGGCGTCCAGATCCAAGGACCACCCCAGACCGTAGACGGAATACACAATGTCGAAATAGCCTTGGGGCAGGCCGGGATTGCGTTCCATAGAGTCGCAAAACAGCCGGGCTTTTACGTTGTGAGCCTTCAGAAGCTTTCTGGCCTGCTCAATCCGGACTTGAGAAATATCCAGTCCCCAGAGCTCCCCGGCGCCCCGGGATTCCATCCACAATAAGGATTCTCCGCCTCCACAGGCCAGTTCCAACACCTTCTTCCCCCGCACATCCCCCAGCAGGCAGAGTGCCTCCTCCGAAGGGGTGAAGGGTCCATACTCCGGCAGATAAGTGCCTTTCCACGCCGTTTTCGCCACCTGGTCCCAGCCGGCAAGGTTTTGCCCCAGTGTCTCTGCGTAGGCGGGCTCAGCCTCCTCCCCAGAGAAAAGCTCATCGATGGTCACGCCCAGCAGCTTTGCGAGCCGGGGCAGCAAGAGCAGGTCCGGGTTCGCCTTCCCCGTTTCCCATTTACTCACTGCCTGCACGCTTAGCCCCAGCTGTTCCGCCAGTTCTCCCTGGCTGATCCTCTGTTTCCTTCGCAGCCTTTGAATGTTCTGCCCCAGATACGCCATGGTGTTTTCCCTCCAGCCTTTTTGATTGGGACCATTGTAACAAGAAATACGAGTTCAGACAAGCGAAGGGCCTTCGATTGTTTTCAACCGCTGGTTTATCATCCACAGCAGGGCCTGCTCCGCCCCAGATTTTTAGGCGGCCCCTCCCCTGTTTTGGGGCAAGGAAAAGGCCGGGAAAACTCCCGGCCTTCTCCTTCTGCTTCTCTATGGGTTTATCCCTCAAAGGGCCGGACGTGCTGTACGGCCTCCTGCAAAGAGAGCAGCCGGCCTCCGTGGTGTACCGGTCCCCTTGGTAGTAGGTATTGGTCTCAATGATGGAGGCCCCGGGCAGGTCCTTTTCCAGCAGTTCCCGCACCCACTCCCGGGGGATGATGTTGGGGCCGTTCTTCTCCCCGGTGTGGAGCTTTACTCCCACGTTCCCGGTGATGTTCCCGTTCACCCGCTCGTAGATTTTCCGCAGCCCCGCAGCGGACAGGTCCCTGGTGAAGTAGACGATGGACTGGTTGCCGGTGCGCTCCTCATAGGGGATGTAACGGTTTCCGCCGGTGCCAGGGGTTGCTTTCTTTTCACTCATGACTCTCTCCTTTTTATTCTCCAAAAAGCTCTTTGGCTTTTACCATGTGCTCCACAATCTTCACATCAAAGGGGCAGCGGGACTCGCAGGCATAGCAGCCGATGCAGGCGCCAGCCTTTACCCGCAGAGCGTTGTAGTGTTCCCGCACCGTCTCCGGCACGGTGCCCTGGGCCTGACACAGGTCGTAGAATTTATTCACGCTGGCGATGTCGATGCCCACGGTGCAGGGGGCGCAGTGGCCGCAGTACATGCACTTGTCCACAAACCGGTGAGCGGGCGCGGAGCTTAGCACAGCGGAATAATCCTTTTCCTCATCGGGAAGATCCGCGTAAGCCGCCGCCTGGCGCAGCTGCTCCACATCGTGGGCCCCGGCCAGCACCGTGGCCACGCCAGGCCTGGTCAGGCAGTAGTGCAGACACTGGGGCACGGTCATAGCTGCGCCGAAGGGGGACTCCTCCGCCTTGAGCAGGGCCCCGCCGCCATAGGGCTTCATCACCGTCAGGGCCACCCCCTGGCTCTCGCACAGGCTGTACAGCTCCTGGCGCTCCGGGTCGGTGCTGGACAGGGCGTTCTCGTAGGTCTCCTTATCAAAAATGGAGTCCACGTCCTCGGTGGGAGGCAGCAGGTCGTAAGCCGGGTTGACGCTGAACATGATCACGTCCACCACCCCGGACTTGGCGGCAAGAATGGCCACCCGGGGGTTGTGGGTGCTCATACCGATGGCGCGGATCTTTCCCTGGGCCTTCAGCTCCTTGGCAAACTGAATAACCGGTCCGCCGAACACCTCGTCAAAGTCCTTCTGCTCGTCCACGTAGTGGATCATCCCCACGTCGATGTAGTCTGTCCCCAGCCGGCGGAACAGATCCTCGTAGGCGGCTTTCACCTCCTCCACGTCCCGGGTGCGCTTGTACTGGCCGTCCACCCAGGCGGTGCACAGGTGCCCCTGGAGGATGAATTTCTCCCGCTGTCCCGCCATGGCCTTGCCGAAGGCGTCCCGGACGTAGGGCTCCGGGTTGTACAGGTCAAAGTAGTTGACCCCCAGCTGGATAGCGGCGTTCAGAATCTCCAGGGAGGTCTTCTCCTCCCGGTCCACAAAGGCCTCGCTGCCCAAGCCGATCTCGCTGACTTTTATCCCCGTGCGTCCAAGTTTCCGATAGTTCATACTGCTTCCTCCGTTCTAAAAAGTGGTTGTTCTTGCCCGCTCAGTCTTGGACGTCATTTTCCAAAGTCTTTATCACCCGTGCGGGCACACCGCCTACCACGCAGTTGTCCGGCACATCCTTGGTGACCACCGCCCCGGAGGCTATCACCACGTTGTTCCCAATGGTCACCCCCGGCAGGATGGTGACGTTGCCGCCAATCCACACGTCGTCCCCAATGATGACAGGCTCCGCCCTTCCCAAGTGCTTTCTCCTGCCCATAGGGGACAGAGGATGCCCCACGGTGGTGATGAGAGTGTTGGGGCCAATCATCACATAGTCCCCGATCTTCACCGGGGCGATGTCCAAAATAGTCACATTGTAGTTGGTGAGGAAATTCTTCCCCACGGTGATGTGCAGGCCATAGTCACAGTTGAAGTTGGGGCCGATGCTGGGATTTTCCCCGGCAGCCCCCAACAGTTCCCGGGTCACCGGCTCCCGGGCGGCCTCGTCCTCCTGGGGCATAGCGTTGAGCTTTTGGCACACGCGGATGGCCCGCAGCTTTCTCCCGTTGACCTCCTCATCCCAAAAATCGTATTCCAATCCGGCGTCCAGCTTTTCAAGTTCTGTCATGGACAACACTCCTTTTCTTTTCCTGTCCCGGCACTTTACGGTTTAAGAAGCCCTTAAAATACAGAGCGTTAGATACCGCCGTCACAATGTCAGAGACTGGCTCCGCCAGCATCACTGCCAGCACGCCCCAGGGCAGGAGGGCTGGCAGCAGGTAGAGCAAGGGGATGAGCAGGATGATCTTCCGCAGGAAGGCGAAGAAGAACGCCTTGCCCCCTTCCCCCAGGGAGTTGTAAGTCTGCTGGAAGGTGGAGTTCGCCCCGTGGACAAACAGCCCAGCCGCGTACACCCGCAGCATGGGGATACCCACCTCCAGCAAAACCGGCTCGCTGTTGAACAGGCGGATGAAAAACCCGGGGAACACCAGGATGAACGCTGTTGCGATCACGGCGAAAGCGGAATTGACCGCCACGGCGATCTTCACCGTCTGCCGTACCCGGCCATAGAGTTTTGCCCCGTAGTTGTACCCGATGATGGGCTGGGAGCCCTGGGACACCCCCTCCACCGGCAGCAGCGTACACTGGAACAGGGAGAACAGGATGGTCATGGCGCCCACAGCGGCGTCCCCGGCGAAATGGCGCACCTGGTTGTTAAAGCAGATGTGCAGCGCCCCCTCGGAAAGGCTCATGAAAAACGGGGCCGATCCCAGCACCACGATCTCCTTTAAAACAGAGATTTGGGGCCGCAGGTTTTCTTTTCGGATCTTCAGCTTGGTGCTCTTGCCCAGAAGGAAAACCATCACCCAAACGAAAGAGGCAAACTGGCTGATTACGGTGGCCAACGCGGCGCCCCGCACCCCCATGCCCAAAGCGAAGATAAACACCGGGTCCAGGACGATGTTCAGCACGCCCCCCAGCATGGTGGTGACCATGGCGGTCTTGGCGAAGCCCTGGGTGGTGATGTAGTAGTTCATGCCCACGGTCATCTGCACAAACACTGTACCCAGAATGTAGGTAGCGAGATACTCCCGGGCGTACCCCAAGGTATTTTCACTGGCCCCAAACAAAGTGAGCAACGGGTCCTGCAGCGCCAGCGTTATTCCCATGATGAGCAGGGAGGACAAGATGAGCATGGACACGCTGTTGCCCAGATACCGCTCCGCCGCTCTCTGGTTTCCCTCCCCCATGCGGATGGCCGCCAGTGGCGAGCCGCCCCGGCCCAACAGCCCGGTGAACGCCGTCACCACCGTGACAATGGGGGCGCAGATTCCCACGGCCGCCATGGCCAAGGCGCCGTCCTCCATGCGGCCGATGTAGATGCGGTCCACCAGGTTGTAAAGCAGGGTGACGATCTGGGCGCAGATGGCCGGCGCCGCCAAGTTCAACAGCAGCTTTGGCACCGGCTGGGTGGCGAGACGCTCGTTTTCCATGGTTTTTCCTCCCTGAGAGTTTTGATTAAAATTACCCCATAATCCATTTGAGCTGCCGCGCTGTGGCCTGGGGCAGCAGGCTTCGCAGGTGGCGTTCTACCCTTTGCCGGGACTCCTCCGGGCTGCGCTGGTACACCTTTCCCCCAAAGGCCTCCCCAAAGGTGGCCTCCGGCGTGGCGTACCGGGCCAGGCCCCAGCCGTAGGGCTTCCCGTTCTTGTCGGTGGCGTACTCGAAGTTTGTGGTGACCACGTACCCCTGCATTTGCAGCCGGGTGACCACGGCGTCAAACTCCCCCGCTTTTCTATGCCTGTCAGCTTCCGCCACTCTTTGGAGAGCAGGGGCTGGTGCTCCAGGAGCACATCGTAGACCCGCTTGTCCAGGTTCCGGGCCAGGCCGTCGTCGTACCGGGCGTCGAAATCGTACCCGTCCCGGCGGTAGTTGGCGAAGTCCGGGTACCACTCCTGGGAGAGAAACCCCGCCTTGCCCCCGAAAAACTTCCCGTAGGCGCAGCCTGTGTTCTGTATCACCGGGCCCTTCCACTCCCAGGGGCCGTCCACCCCATCGGCGAACCACAGTTCCGGGGGCGTGTGCTCCTCCACGGAGAAGCAAGGCACCCAGTTTTTCAGCAGGGGCAGGAATCCCCACTCCCCCACCAGCCGCTCCAGGTCCCCCTGGGAGGAGAGCATCCCCCGGGGTTTTTCCCTCTGCCAGCACATGTTCCAGTCCCCTTTTCCCAGCTGCCTTCATCTTACCCGGTCTTCGCAAAAAGGTATATCAGAATCCAACGATCTATCCCAGATTTCCTCTCTCGTCTCCCCCACCGGGGAAACGCGGGGATGTCACCGCGCCGCTTCCGTTGTTCAGGCGTTTTCCTTTCGACAAGGCCACTTTCTGGTAGCCCCCGAAGTATGTTTCCGCTATTTCCTCATAGGCGTCGATGCCCAGCAGCGCCTGGCAGATCTGGTCAAATTTTTCCGCCGGGTCCACATCGGCGAAGGCGTCCGGGTACAGCACCGTGCCGATATAATAGGCGTCCGCCAGGGCGATTTCGATATTGGTCGCATAGTAGTTAAAAGGCAGCTGCAAGTACACGTTCCCCCGTTTTACAGCCGAAAGGGAATTGTAAAAATCGGGATTCGTCTCGTAGTCCTCCTGCAAGAGGGAGAGCCCGCCCGCGTCGATGATGAGGATGTCCGGGTCCATCTCCAGCAGCTTTTCCTTGTCCAGGGTCACATATCCGGCGACGCCCGCCTCTCGCACCACATTCCGGGCGTTCAGCGCGTCGAAGAGCGGGTAGTCCCCTGTGGTGCTCTCAATGCCGTGGCTGCCCTGGTAGGACTGGCAGCCCAGGTAAACCGTGGGCAGGCCGCCCGCGTTTTCGCTGCGGGCCTGAAGGTCCGCTTCCGCCTGGGCGAAATAGCGGATTAGCTCCTGCGCCCGCGCCTCATTCCCCGTCACCCGGCCAATCAGTGCCAGGGACTGGTTTACCTCCTCGGAAAAAAGGCTTGCCTCTCCGTAGCTCAGCGCCACCACCGGGAGGGAGATCTTCTCCTGCAAATCCTGAATCTCCGCTGGCTCCATGGCGTAGGTGGAAAACACCACGTCCGCACCAGAGGCGAACAGCCGCTCAGCGTCTGGGGCGCTGCCTGGCCCGCCGGGGCCGATGGCGGCGAGGTTCTCCACATCACCCAAAGCCATGGCGTAGGGC
>CALWIE010000056.1 GCA_944380625.1 uncultured Clostridia bacterium | reverse complement strand
CCAACGCCTCGTTGGGGTTTAAAATCTTCAGCCCGGACATCAAAACCAGGTCGAAGATAAACACCAGCACCCCCAGCACCACCATGGCTGCCGCCAGGCCCACGCTGGAAGAACTGACAAATACCGGCCCGCAAACAGCCACGGCGATGCTGCCAAAGAGCAGCAGGAGGATGAGCGCCAGCATGGCGAAGCCGTTTTTAGCCTTTACCGGTTTTTCCGTGTAGCGGTTGACAATCTTTTCTTGGGTTTCCATATTCTACACTCCTTTTCCCTATGGTTTTACTTTGATAGCATTATAATATCAAATTGGAAGAGTGTCAAGCCTTTCCGGCAAAAAAAGGGCCCGGGCCGCAGCCCGGGCTCTCTAAGGTTTTCGGTGGGATTCAGCCCTCCTGGCAGAGGGCCAGGCACAGCTTTTCCAGCTCTGCCACCGTAGGGACGATCCAGTCCGCCCCGGCGGCGGCAAGCTCCCCCGGCGGGGCGAAGCCGTACTCCACGGCGATGGACTGCACCCCCGCTTTTTTGGCCCCTAAAATGTCGTGTTTCCTGTCGCCGACCATCACTGCCTGCCCTTTGGGGGGATGCCCCAGCTGTTCCAGCACGGCCCCGATGACCTCTGCCTTGTGGGTGCGGGAGCCGTCCAGCTGGGCCCCCACCACCACCTGGAACAGGGGGAGGATGCCGTTCATCTCCAGGATGCGCCGGGCGAAAACCTCGGGCTTGGAGGTGGCAAGGCACAGGACCGCCCTCTGGGACAGGCGCTCCAATCCCTCCCGGACGCCGGGGTAGAGGTGGTTTTCAAAGACGCCCTTCACGGCGTAGCGCTCCCGGTATTTGGCCACGGCCTCCCAGGCCTTCTCCTGGGAGAAGCCGTACAATTCCCGGAAGGACTCGTCCAGGGGCGGCCCCACAAAAGCCCGCAGGCGCTCCTGGGGCTCGTTGTGGATGCCGAAAAAGTCCAGGGCGTATTGGGCGGATTTCAAAATTCCCTCCCCGTTGTCGGCCAGGGTCCCGTCCAGGTCGAAGAGAAAATAGCGTTTCATGTGGGCTCCTTTCCGGAAAAGGGGCATTGGCCCCCATTTGCTGTGTCCTTCGCCGCCCGGGGGAAGACCTCTTCCCCCTGTGGGCAAGCTTTGGAAAAGGACGCCCCGCAAAGGGCGTCCTCTTTACAATACCAACCAGTCTTACAAGATTCAGCGCCGGCCGGCGCCGCCGCCCCGGCTGCCGCCGCCTCCGTGGAAGCCGCCGCCTCCCCGGAAACCGCCGCCGCCAAAGCCGCTCCGGCCGCCGCCGCGAAAGCCTCCAAACCCGCCGAAGCCGCCGCCTCGGGGAGGCCGGGGCCTGGGGCCAAAGCCCCCGGGAGGAGGCGGGGGAGGGGGCGAGCGCCAGCCGTAGTGCCGGCGGGAGCGCCCCAGCAGGTTCCCCAGGAACAGCCCGGACCAGAAGCCGCCGCCACCGCCGCCGCCGGAGCGGGGGCCGCCGCCTCCGAATATCCCCCGGAGGATGGCAAAGAAGAGCAGCAGCACCAGCACCAGCACCACCACGGCGATCAGGCGGCCGAAGAGATTCCCGAAGAAAGAGGCCACCCGCTGGCTGAAGCTGGGCGCGGAGGCGTAGTCCTCCTCATAGCTGGGGGAGGCCGGTTGGTCATACTGGCCGGCATAGGAGGCGTAATAGACCTCCATCTCAGAGAGGGCCGCTTGGAAAAACTTCTGCACCCCGGCGTCGTAGTCCCGGGCGGCGAAGTCCGGCTCCAAATATTCGTCCAGCATCCCCTGAAGGCGGGAGCCGTCGAAGTAGTCCTCCACGCCGTAGCCCGCCTGGGCATAGTAGTTGTCCTCGCCAATAGCCAAAAGGAGCAGCAGGCCGTTGTTGCGCTCCTGGCTGCCGATGCCCCAGAGGTTAAACAGGGAGTAGGCGTAGTCGTCGATCTCCACCCCGTCCAAAAAGTCCACCGCCACCACCACAATTTGGGCGCCGGTCTCCTGGAACAGCTCTTGGTTTTCCTGGACGATAGTCTGCTCCGTCGCCGTGGAGAGGACGCCCGCCTCGTCCAGGACATACTGGTTTTCCGGGCGCTCCGGGTAGGCGGCCAGGGCCGGCAGGGCCAAGGCCAAAGCCAGAAGCAGGGCCAAAGCCGCCGGCAGAAGCTTTTTGGAAAAGGCCTTTGCAGGGGTTCCCTTCATGGGGGCGCCTCCTTTCATGCAGAGTCGAAGGTGGCCAGGGGCTCCACCCCCGCCACGTGGCGCAGCAGGTTTGCGGGAAACTTCTCCAGCCGGGCGTTAAAGTTCCGGGCGTCCTCGTTGTAGCTGGAGCGGGAAATTTTATCCTGCTCTGACTCCAGCTGGGCCATGAGCTGGTCCGGGTACTTTTCGTCTGTCTGGGAGAGCTGGGTCGCCTTGAGCCCCTCATACAGGGCCTGGGCGGCCTCTCCCAGCTGCCGGTTGGCCTGGGCCTCCTGGGCGTATTCCTGGTAGCCGCTGTACTCCACCAGGTCGGCGGCGTAGTCCACCTCGTCCATCAGGGCCACAAGCTCCGGGTTTTCCCCGGTGTAGCGCTCTGCCACAGTGGCCATGTTCCGGGCGGTGGCCACCCGCTCGCCGAGGCCCTCGTAGATGGCGTAGCCGGTCCTGTCGTAATAGTAGGAGTCGGCGGCCTTTTCCCGCAGTTTTCCCAGGGAGGTGTGGGCCCCCAGGGGGATGGACAGGAGGATGGCCCCTGCCATCACGCAGGCGCCTATAAGATTTTTCCGTTGCATCATGCCGCAAGCCTCCCTTGGTGTTTTGAGGGTCCCTCTCTCAGGTGTGGATGTCCAGAAGCTTCTGCTTCAGCTCCCCTTCCAGCCGGCCGATTTCGGCTTCGGCGGCCCGGCGCTTTGCCCGGCCCTCGTCCTGGATCTTCACCACCTCGTCCAGAGTCTGGATCAGGGACTGGTTGGTCTGGCGCAGGGTCTCCATGTCCACCACGCCCCGCTCGGACTCCTTGGCGGTCTCGATGGTGCTCATCTTCAGCCGCTCGGCGTTTTTCCGCAGCAGCTCGTTGGTCATGTCCGAAACCTCCCGCTGGGCCTTCACCGCCTGTTCCGAGTGGGCCAGGCCCAGGGCCAGCACCATCTGGCTTTTCCACAGGGGGATGGTGTTTACCAGGGTGGACTGGATCTTGTCCGCCATGAGCTTGTCATTGTTTTGCACCAGGCGGATCTGGGGGGACATCTGCACGCTTACCATGCGGGTCAGCTCCAGGTCGTGGAGCTTCTTCTCAAAGTTGTCGCACAGCTGGGCATAGTCGTTGGCGGCCTGGGCGTCCTCGGCGAGGCCGGTCTGCTTTGCCTTCTGCTGCATCTGCACCAGGGTGGTCTCCCGCTCCGCTTGGAGCTTCTTCTTCCCGGCGATGATGTACATGGACAACTCTTTGTGGTAGGAGAGGTTCATCTCGTAGAGCTTGTCCAGCATGACGATATCCTTTAAAAGCTGGACCTGGTGGCTCTCCAGGGCCCCGGCGATCTTGTCCACGTTGTGCTCGGCGGAGTCGTACTTGGCCTTCATGGCGGTGAACTTGTTGCCAGTGCTCTTAAACCAGCCGAAAATGCCCTTTTTCTCCTCCTCTTCCAGGTCGAAGCCCTTGAGCTCCACCACCAGCTGGGAGATCTGGTTGCCCACCTCCCCCAGGTCCTTGGTGCGCACGTTGTTCAGGGTGGTGTCGGAGAAGGAGGCGATCTTCTTCTGGGCGGCGGAGCCGTACTGAAGCACCAGGGTGGAGTTGGTGATGTCGATCTTCTGGGCGAAGTCCTCCACCACCTTTCTCTCCTCTGGGGAGAGGGCGGACTCGTCCAAGGGGGAGGCCTCCTCCTCTTTCTGGGCGGGGGCGGGCTCCTCCGGGGCAAGGGTCAGGCTGGGGGCCTCCACCCCCTCTAAGGTGAGGGAGGGGGTCTCGGGCACAGGGGCGTCCAGGGTCAATTTGATTTCATCGGGCATGGTTCTAACCTCCTTGGGGATTTTCTGGCCGTATGGGGCTGCCGGCCGGGAAGGGCGGGGGCGGCGTTTCGCGGCCCCTTATTTTTTTGCCTGTTCCTGCTGCTTGTCCTCGTCCACGAAGCCCTCCTGTTTGAGCATGGCCTCGAACACAGTGATGTCCGCGGAGATGTCCATGGCCTCCTCGGCGTAGAGGGCGTCCAGCTGCTTTTCAAAGGCGTCGGCCACCGTGTGCATCATCCCCGCGATGTTGAACAGGGTGGAGGAGATGTTCTCCCCCTTGACGCTCTGGGCGGAGAGCCGCTGGTAGCTGTTTAAAAGCTTCAGGGTGGTGGGCAGGTAGTAGTTCATGAATTTCCGGATCTGAGGGGCCTTTTCCGGGTGGGCGCCGATGTAGCGGAAGATGTCCGCAGAGGCCCGCTCCATCCGGGTGATGTCCTGGGAGAGGTCTTCGTCGGGGATGGCCTCGTCGGCGGCCCGGAGCTTTTTCAGGTACTCCCGGCCCTCCTCGATGAGCTTGTCCACCTCCGGATTGCCGGTGGAGGACTTTTTCTCCTTTTCGGGCTTTTTCTCCTCCTTGGGGGGCTCCTGGGGCTTTTCGGCCTCCACGGGCACAAACCGCTTTTTGCCCTTGAACACCGCCCCCGACAGGAGGAACACCAGGGCCAGCACCACTGCGAAGATCACAAAGTGGTGGATCTCGTACAGGGGGAAGAGGAGGGCGTAGGCCACGGCCGCCCCCCCGGTGATGTAGAACTTTGCCGGGCTGCCGGTGTGGACCAGCTTCATAGGGGGCTGGCCGGGGGCGGGCTGGGGCGCGGCCTTCTGGCCCCGCGCCTGCTGCCTGGCGGCGGCCGCCTGCTGCTGGGCGGCGTTCTTGGCCGCCGCGGCCCGCTGGGCCGCCGCCACTTTCTGGGCCCTGTTCTGGGGCTGGGTGGCTTTCTGCCGGGCGGCGCCCTTTTGGTAGCTGTAGTGGTAGTAGCCGTCGTTTTGGGTTTGGGAGGCCCCTTGGTTGGGCGGGGCCTGCCCGGTTTGGTACGGCCCCCGGTAGGCGTTCTGTTGGGGCGGGGCCTGGTAGGGGTGGTTCCCTGTCCCGGCCTTCCCGTTGGAGAACAGGCCCTCCACCGCCTGGTCCAGGCCCTGGGCGGCCTTGCTCAGCCCCTGGGCGATCTTCCCGGCCACAGGCATGCCGGAGCCCGTCAGGAGCTTGTACACCTGGGAGGAGCGCAGCTCCTCCTGCAGGGGGTCGTTTCCGTTTTTCTTCATGCAGTCTCCTCCCTTTCCCGGGAGCTTTTCCCCGGGGGGCGGCGCCTTTTTGAAAAGGCTGCCGTCAGCTCTTATTTTACTTTGGAACGCCGGCCGGTGTCAACCGGATTCTAGGGCTTTCCAGGGCGCTGTGGGGGGCGGAAAGCCCCCTTTTTACAGCAGATGGGGGTTTTCCACAGCCGGGAACAGTTTTTTCACCTGATCCCCGGCGGCGATGCCCTCTTGAAAGGCGGTGGCGGCCCCGGCGGCAACCCCCCAGCGCAGCCCGCCCTCCAGGGTGCCGTGGAGCCCCAACCCGTAGAGGAACCCGGCCACTAAGGAGTCCCCCGCCCCCACAGTGGAGACGGCCTGGCCCCGCACCCCGTGGCAGAAGAGGCTGCGCCCCCCCTCCTCCAGAAGCAGGGCGCCCTTCGCCCCCAGGGAGACCACCACGTTCCTGGCCCCCATGCGCTGGAGCTGAAGGCCGTACTCCTTGGCCTCCCCGGGGGAGGCGATCTCCACCCCGAAGAGGGCGCCCAGCTCCTCTTGGTTGGGCTTGACCAAAAAGGGCCTGTAGGGCAGAGCTGCCAAGAGGGGCTCCCCGGCGGTGTCCACCACCAGGCGGACTCCCTGGCGCCGGGCGGCCTCCAACAGCTGGGGCCAGGCGGTTTCGGGAAGTCCCTGGGGCAGGCTCCCCGCCAGCACCAGGAAGTCCTCCCGGCCCAGGGCCCGGAGCTTTTCCGCCAGGGCTCCCACCGCCCGGGGCGGGATCTGGGGCCCCTGGCCGTTAAAGTCCGTCTCCTGGCCGCCGGGGCAGCGGAGCTTCACGTTGATCCGGGAGGCCCCCTCCTCCAGCAAGACAAAGTCCGCGTCCACCCCCTGCTCCTCCAGCAGGCGGCAGATCTCCCGGCCGGAGAAACCGGCGCAGAGGCCCAGGGCCCTGTTTTCCACCCCCAGGGAGGTCAGCAGCAGGGAGACGTTCACCCCCTTGCCCCCCGAGGCGAAGGAGCCTTGGGCAAACCGGTGGATGGACCCGGGGCGCACCTGATCCAGGGGGATCAGGTAGTCCAGGGCGGGGTTCAAGGTAACGGTCACTACCATAGTAAAGTCACGTCCTTACAAGATTCTTAAGGTATTCTATCATTTTGAAAAATTTTTTGCAATCGCCGCATAAACGGGCCCAATCCTCCCAGACTAGGAGGTGAAAAAACAGGAAAGGAACTTGCTATGAAACAGAAGCTTTTGGCTTTGACTTTGGCAGGGTCCCTGGCCCTGCTGTGCGCGGGCTGCATGGAGCAGGCCAAGGAGGACCTGTCCAGCACAGTTTCCCGCCTGGAGAGCGGGGCGGAGGACCTGGGCTCCCGCCTGGAGAGCGAGGGGAGCCGGGCAGCCTCCGCCTTGGAGTCCGCAGTCCCCTCCCAGGAGGAGAGCTCTCCCAAGCCCCAGCCCCGCTAAAGGGGCTGCCAGCGCGCCGGTTTCCCCGGCGCGCTTTTTTCGCGCCTTGCGCCGGGGGTTGGCCTGTGGTATACTAAAAAAGAATGGGGGCTTTTGGCGATTGCAAGGCCCTGCGGCCGGGGAGTGGCCCCGGCCCTATTTTGGGCAGAGGAGTGAACAACTATGTCGTTTGGTGTGCAGATCTTCGGGTGCCTGCCGGAATTCCGCCGGGACCCGGAGGGCTTTTTTGACCGGTTGGCAGCCATGGGCTACCGCCAGGTGGAGCCCTGTGTGGTCCTGGGCCGGGAGGGGGATTTCCCCCCGGACCTGTGGCGGCGGCTCTGGAAGCCGGAGGAGGTCCCCGCCCTGGAGAGGTCCATGGCGCGGCGGGGGCTGGGGCTTTCCTCCTGCCACGTGTTTTCCAAGGACCTTTTGGCCGCCGGGGAGGACATGCTTGCCCTGGCGGGAGAGACCTCCCTGGACACCTTTGTGGTGAACGTCCCCACCTGGGCTGTGGGGGAGAGGTACATAGAATTTGCCGCCCAGTGCCGGGCCCTGGGGGAGAAACTGCGGGCCGGGGGAGTGTCCCTCTGGGTCCACAACGGCGGGCCGGAGATCGCCGCCCGGGTGGAGCGGCAGGGCCGGCAGGTCACCGCGCTGGAGGCCATCTTGGAGGAGGCCGGACAGGTCCTGGGGGCCCAGGTGGACACGGGCTGGGTGCTTGCCGGGGGCATCGACCCGGCCCAGTTCCTCCAAAGGCTGGGCGACCGGGTGAAGTCCCTCCACTTCAAGGACATGGCCCCGGGCTTTGAAAAGCTCTCCGGCGCCAGCCGGTTCGCGGTGCTGGGCCGGGGGGTCACCGACATCCCCGGAGTGCTCCGGGCCGCGCCGGAAAGTGTGGGGTCTGTCCTGGTGGACCAAGACCTGTCCCAGGGGGATTTCTTCCAGGACCTGGAGGAATCCCTGGAGGCCCTGGAGGCGGCGAAGAGGGGGCTGGAGAAATGATCCGCTGCTGTATTTTCGACGCCGATGGCACCCTTCTCGACTCCATGCCCATGTGGCGGGACATCACCTACGAATACCCCGAGAGCAAGGGGATCAAAGCCCCCGCCGGGCTGCACAAGACCCTCAACCGGCTGAGCCTGGAGCAGTGCGCCGCCCACTACCAAGGCCTGGGGGTGCCGGGCACGGTGGAGGACATCGTCCGGGAGCTGGGCCAGCGGGCCCTGGAGGGCTACCGGGACCGGGTGGGGGAAAAGCCCCACGCCCGGGAGTTTTTAGAGCTTCTGCGGGAAAACCGCATCTCTGTGGCCGTGGCTACCGCCTCCAACCGGGAGGGGGTGCTCCTGGCCCTGGAGCGCCTGGGCATGCTGCCCCTGGTGGACCGCTTTATGACCTGCTCAGAGGTGGGCAGGGGCAAAGAGCACCCCGACATCTTCCTTCGCTGCGCGGAGTGCTTTGGGGCCTCCCCCCGGGAGAGCGTGGTGTTCGAGGACTCCGCCTACGCCATCCGCACCGCCCGCCAGGCGGGGTTCCCGGTGGTGGCGGTGGAGGACCCCATCTCCCAGGCGGGGGACGGGGAGGACGAGAGCCCCCAGGGCATCGCCCGGCTGGCAAACCTCGCCATCGCCGGCTACGGGGCGCTGGCGGCGCAGCTGGCCCCCGCCGGGGAGGACCTGGGCCAGGGCTTTTCCGCCCTGCTCCACAGGGAGCAAACGGGAGCTGACTTTTGAAAAAATGAGGGAAACAAAGGGCATATGAGTACTTTTCGGAAAAGATTTATCGGCACCCGGGCCTTTTACGCCTCGGTGCTGGCGCTGCTGGTGCCCATGATCGTCCAGCAGGGCATCACCCAGTTTGTAAACCTTTTGGACAACGTGATGGTGGGCCGCCTGGGCACTACTCCCATGAGCGGCGTGGCCATCGTCAACCAGATCGTCTTCATCTTCAACCTGACCATTTTCGGCGGGCTCTCCGGAGCCTCTATCTTCGGGGCCCAGTTCTACGGCAAAGGGGACCAGCAGGGGGTGCGCTACACCCTCCGGTTCCGGCTGGTGTTTTCCGTGGCGGTCACCGCCCTGGGCATTTTGGTGTTTTTGCTCTTTGGGGAGCAACTGTTCCGCCTGTACTTAAACGACGGGGCCTCCTCTCCCGAGGAGATCGCCGCCACCTTGGGCTACGCCAAAGAGTACATTGCCATTATGCTTTTTGGGCTTTTGCCCTTTGCCATCAACCAGTGCTTTTCCAGCACCCTGCGGGACGTGGGGGAGACCTTTTCCCCCATGGTGGCCAGCCTCATCGCCATCTGCGTGAACCTCTCCGGCAACTACCTGTTGATCTACGGCAGCTTTGGCTTTCCCAAAATGGGGGTGGCCGGCGCGGCCCTGGCCACGGTGATCGCCCGCTGGGCGGAGATGGGCTATCTGCTGCTGCGCACCTGGCGGCACCGCAAGCAGTTCCCCTTTGTCCAGGGGCTGTTCAAAGACTTCCGGGTGCCCCTGCCCCTGATCAAGCAGATCGCCATCACCGGCACGCCCCTGCTTTTAAACGAGACCCTCTGGTCCATCGGCACAGCCATGGTGAACATGTGCTACGCCACCCGGGGCCTCCAGGCCGTGGCGGCCACCAACATCAACTCCACGGTGTGGAACCTGTTCGCCATCGTCATGGCGGCCATGGGCAACGCCATCGGCATCCTCTCCGGCCAGCGGCTGGGGGCGGGGGACATCCCCGGCGCCAAGGACACCGTCCGCAAGCTGCTCTTTTTCAGCGTGTGCGTCAACGCCGTCATCGGCGGGCTGATCGTGGCCGTGTCCCCCTTTATCCCCTACATCTACAACACCGAGCCCGCTGTGCGCCAGACGGCCACCCATCTCTTGATGGTCCCGGGCTCTTTCCTGCCCCCTCCCGCCTACACCCAGGACACCTACTTCACCATCCGCTCCGGGGGGAAAACCTTTATCACCTTCCTCTTCGACTGCGTGTTCACCTGGGTGGTGTGCCTGCCCATCGCCTTCTGCCTGTGCCAGTTCACCGGGCTGCCGGTGGTGCTGGTGTTCCTGTGCGTGTCGGCGGCGGACATCATCAAGGCCGTCATCGGTACGGTGATGCTGGTCTCCGGCGTGTGGGCCAAAAACATGGTGGCGGAGGCCACGACCCCGGCGGGCTGAGCCGCCGGGCAAACAAGGAGGCGCTTTCTATGAGGACAGAAGAAAACCAGAGGTTTCCCTACCGCTACGAGCTCCACTGCCACACCAACTGGTGCAGCCGCTGCGCCCGGGTGGCCCCGGTGGAGCTGGCCCAGGCCTACTGGGAAAAGGGCTATGCCGGCATGGTGGTCACCGACCACTTCCTGCTGGGCAGCAGCTGCGTGGACCAAAGCCTGCCCTGGGCGGAGAAAATGGCCCGCTACAACGCCCCCCAGGAGGAGATCAACCGCTGGGCCCGGGAGACCGGCCGGGATTTCCAGGCCTTTTTCGGCTTGGAGCACCACTACGGGGACGGCAAGGAGGTGCTGGTGTACGGCATTGACCTCTCCTTCCTCTTGGAGCACCCGGACCTGCACCTGCTGCCCCTGCCGGAGTTCACGGCCGAAGTGCGCAAGGCGGGAGGACTGATCTCCATGGCCCATCCCTACCGGGAGGAGCCCTACATCAATCCGGCGGTGGGCCCCCGGCCGGAGTGCCTGGACGGGGCCGAGGTCTACAACGCCGGCAACCGCACCGACCGGGAGAACCGCCGGGCCCTGGAGCTGGCCCGGGAGCACGGCCTGGTGTTCACCTCGGGAGGAGACGTCCACAGCGTAGGGGACGAGGGCCTGGGCCAGGCGGGCATCGCCCTGAGAGAGCGGGCCCGGTCCTCCGGGGACATTGTACGGGCCTTAAGGGGCCGGGACTACCGGCTGGTGGTCAAAGGGGAGCTTACACCCCCCTGCTGAACGAATGGGAGGAATAGCCCGAACCGCGGGTTTATCCTATATTTTCTTTTGGGAAGGAAGGTTTAGCTATGGAAGTCTTAACGGAAAAGCGCCCCTTTGTGGGGCGGGACGCCATCTCCCTTTTGGAGACGGTGGATGTGGCCACCGGCGAGCGCACGGTGCTCGGGGAGTTCGACTACGTGATCGAGGCGCCCAACTGGCTGCCCGGGGGGGACAAGCTCCTCTACAACGCCCAGGGGCGGCTGTGGCTCTTTGACCTGGCCACCGGCGGCAGCCAAGAGGTGGACACGGGCTTTGTGTGCCGCTGCAACAACGACCACGTGCTCTCCCCCGATGGGAAGTCCGTGGGCCTGAGCCAGGGCACCGCCGAGGACGGCCGGTCCCGGGTGTACACCGTGCCCCTCTCCGGGGGCGCGCCCCGGCTGGTCACCCCCATCGCCCCCAGCTACCTCCACGGGTGGTCCCCGGACGGGAAAACCCTGGCCTACTGCGCCGAGCGCAACGGGAATTTCGACATTTACACCATCCCGGTGGAGGGCGGGGAGGAGACCCGCCTCACCGACGCCCCCGGCCTGGACGACGGGCCTGAGTATTCCCCGGACGGGAAGCACATCTGGTTCAACTCCGTGCGCTCCGGGCTGATGCAGGTGTGGCGCATGGACGCCGACGGCGGCAACCAAACCCGCATGACCTGGGACGAGGAATCCAACTGCTGGTTCCCCCACCTCTCCCCGGACGGGAAGCAGGTGGCCTACATCGCCTACAAAAAAGGGGACGTAAAGCCCGGGGACCATCCGCCCCACAAGGACGTGGAGATCCGCCTGATGGACGCGGACGGGTCCAACACCCGGGTGCTGGTCCGGCTCTTTGGGGGCCAGGGCACCCTGAACGTGAACAGCTGGTCCCCCTGCGGGAAAAAGCTGGCCTTTGTGAGCTACCGGCTGAGAGGGTAAAGGAGAGAAAGGCGCCCGGAAGGGGGGAGGAGTCCCGCCTCCGGGCGCTTTTTCGGGAAAACGCCTTGATTTTTTCCCGCTTCTGTGGGAGAATAAACGAGATCGCGAGACTTTTTAGGGGGACGGATTATGGAATCACTGCGCGAGCTTTACCGTATTGGCCGGGGGCCCTCCAGCTCCCACACCATGGGGCCCTCCCGTGCGGCGGAGTTGTTCCGGGGGGAGTTCCCCCAGGCGGACAGGTTCCGGGCCGTCCTGTTTGGCTCCCTGGCCAAAACAGGGAAGGGGCACCTGACGGACGTGGCCATTCGGGACGCCTTTGCCCCCCTGCCCACGGAGATCCTCTGGGAGACAGACACCCCGGAGAGCGCCCTGCCCCATCCCAACACCATGGTCCTGGAGGCCTTCCAGGGGGACCGGCCCTTGGGGAGTTGGCGGGTGTTCAGCGTGGGGGGCGGGAAGATCCAGATCGAGGGGCGGCCCTCGGTGGCCCCCCAGGACGTGTACCCCCTGTCCACCTTCCACGAGATCAAGGAGTACTGCGAGGGAAAGGGCATTTTCCTCTGGCAGTACGTGGAGGAGCGGGAAGGGCCGGAAATCTGGGACTACCTGCGGGACGTGTGGAAGCAGATGAAGGCCACGGTCTACGCGGGGCTCAACACCGAGGGGGTCCTCCACGGGGGGTTGGGGGTCCAGCGCAAGGCCAAGTACCTGGTCCGCCAGCGCCACATGGACGAGAGCCCCGAGACCCGGGAAAACCGGAAGGTGTGCGCCTATGCCTTCGCCGTCAGCGAGGAGAACGCCGGGGGCGGCACGGTGGTCACCGCCCCCACCTGCGGGGCCTCCGGGGTGCTGCCGGCGGTGCTGCTCTTCAAGCAGGAGCAGCAGGGCTTTTCCGACACCGAGATGCTCCACGCCCTGGCGGCGGCCGGGATCGTGGGCAACGTCATCAAGTTTAACGCCTCCATCTCCGGGGCGGAGTGCGGCTGCCAGGCAGAGGTGGGCAGCGCCTGTTCCATGGCGGCGGCAGGTCTGGCGGAGCTGTACCACATGGAGCTGGACCAGATCGAATACGCCGCCGAGGTGGCCATGGAGCACCATCTGGGCCTGACCTGCGACCCCATCGGAGGCCTGGTGCAGATCCCCTGCATCGAGCGCAACGCCGTGGCGGCCATGCGGGCCATCAACGCCCTGAGCCTGGCCAATTTCCTCACCTACACCCGGAAGATCTCTTTCGACATGGTGGTGAAGACCATGTACGAGACGGGCCGGGATCTGTTTTCCAAGTACCGGGAGACCAGCGAGGGGGGCCTCGCCAAGGTCTACACGGAATAAACCGTTGACGGCCGCCTGTTTTTTCGCTATAATAGTACAGCCCCTTTCCTGGGGCGATCTCGAGGTGTTGCGCAGTTGGTAGCGCGCGTGGTTTGGGACCACGAGGCCGCAGGTTCGAGTCCTGTCACCTCGACCATATTTGGACGTCAATTTGGAAACCAAATGGCGTGAAGAAAACCTCCGATTTCTCGGGGGTTTTCTTCGTTTTTGCACCGATTTTGGATTTGTGGGGTTGCGGTTAGGGCGGCGATTCGAGGGATTTCGGGGCTTGCGCTGGCAGACTCCATTTTTTGCACCCATTTTGGCCTGAGCGAGAAGTCAGCAAAAATGGAAAAGTTGGTGCAAGGGTTTAACTCGAAGAATACAATTTGATTTAGCCGACGTTTAGTCTAAAATGTCTTTGAACGATAACATTAATTTGATTTCTCATAAGCCGTGCGGTATCGGAACAGAGCAGCTCTTCAACGTTCTGGGTCAGACCCGTCACCAATCCGTTATACTTGCGAATCCGCTTCCACAGTTTGTAGAAGAAATTGGCGCTGTACTCGTACCGGAACAACAGGTAAAACTCATCGCAGAAAATCCAGGTGGTTTTGCCTTTTTTCCAGTT
>CALWIE010000055.1 GCA_944380625.1 uncultured Clostridia bacterium | reverse complement strand
TTGGGAGTTGCCGGAGGAGGCGGGGATCACGGTGGCGCCCACCTTTTCCAGGCCGAAGTGGAGCCCCAGGGCCCCGGTGAACAGGCCGTAGCCGAAGGAGATTTGGATGACGTCCTCCTGGGTGACGCCGGAGGCGGTGACGATGCGGGCCACAAAGTCCGACCAGTTGTCGATGTCCTCCTTGGTGTAGGCCCCCACCGTGGGCTTGCCCGTGGTGCCGGAGCTGGCGTGGATGCGCACAATGTCTTTCATGGGCACGGCCAGCATCCCGAAGGGGTAGTTGTCCCGGATGTCGTCCTTGGTGGTGAAGGGGATGTACTGGACGTCCGACAGGGCCTTGATCTTGTCCCCACTGGTGATGCCAGCCGCCCCCAGGCGCTCGTGATAGAAGGGGACGTTGTTGTAGCAGTAATCCACCATCCACCGGAGCCGCTCCAGCTGGAGGGCCTCGATGTCCCCCCGCTTCATGGTCTCGATGTCCTTTTGAAAAAACCTGGTCTCCATGGCTAACCTTCTTTCCCGGCGGTTGGGCCGGACTGTCTTTTCCACGCTTTAAATCAAAAAAGCAGTTTCGCCTATTGTACCGTATTTTCCGGCATTTTGCAAGAGGGTTCGGCAGATTTGTCAAAAAACGGCAGGTTCCTTTTAAAAAGGCTTCCTTTTTGAAAGGCCCCTCCAGGGGGGCTTCAGCCCTGGGAGGCCTCCCCCCCACGAAGCCCCTCCATCTCCCCGCCCAGCCAGGGCAGCCAGCACTCGAACTTGGGGCCGAACCGGAGGTCCCGCTGGTGCAGGCGGGTGGTCTCGATGGCCCGCCAGGTAAACTCCGTGGCGGTGCCGCAGGCCCCCTTGAGGGAGGCCCCGTTCAAAAGGCCGCCCAAAAGGGCCGCGGCGAACAGGTCCCCGGTGCCGTGGTACGAGCCCGCCACCCTGCCGGTGAGGAAGAGGTCCATCTCCCCGGAGCGGGCGTCGTAGCAGGCAGAGCCCAGGCTGCCCTCCTCCAGCCACACCCCGGTGAGCACCGCCATCTGGGGCCCCAGGGCGCACAGGCCCCGGAGGATGCCCTCCACCTGGGCCCGGGAGTAGGGGCCCGGGTCGTAGGGCAAAGAGAGCAGGTGGCAGGCCTCGGTCATGTTGGGGACCACGATGTCCGCCTTGCGGCACAGCCGGGCCATGCCCCCCGCCATGGCGGGGGTGTAGGTGCGGTAGAGCTTTCCCCCGTCCCCCATGACCGGGTCCACCAGGATGAGGGTGTCCTCCCCTTTAAACCAGTCGAAGACCTGCTCCACCAGGCCGATTTGCTCCTCGCTGCCCAAAAAGCCGCTGTACAGGGACTGGAACCGGCAGCCCACCCGCTTCCAGTGGCGGGCCGTGGGCAGCATGTCCTCCGTCAGGTCCCGGTAGGTGGTGTCCCCAAAGCCCCCGGTGTGGGTGGAGAGCACCGCCGTGGGCAGGACGCTAACTTCCACCCCGCAGCAGGACAGCACCGGCAGCGCCACCGTCAAAGAGCACTTGCCCACCCCGGAGAGGTCGTGGATGGCAAGGCAGCTCATCTCCTTATAGTACATGGTTTTCTCCCACCCTTTCTAGCGCGTTTATGCCACGGCTTCCAGTGTAGTACAGCGGCCGCCGGATGTCAAACAGGAACTTTACAAATCCCGGAGAAAATGGTACACTAAGAGGCAATTATCGGCTATGGATGAAAACTTGCGGGAAAGGACGGCCTGTGGACTATGAAAGGGTACAACGACAAGGGCAGAAAGCTGTTCGTGCGCATCGTCGCCTGGGTGCTGGCGGTGCTGATGGTGGCCACGGTGTTTTCCGTGCTGGTCTTCCGGTGAGGCTCTTTTTGGGCAAGTTTCCGGCGAAATTAATTGCCCCGGCGGGGGCTTTACTATGGAGGGTACACTATGAGCGACAAGGGTAAGTACTATTTGACAACGGCCATCGCCTACACGTCCGGCAAGCCCCACATCGGCAACGTGTATGAGATCGTCCTGGCGGACGCCATCGCCCGCTTTAAGCGCCTGGAGGGGTACGACGTGTTCTTCCAGACGGGCACCGACGAGCACGGCCAGAAAAACGAGCTGAAGGCCGAGGCCGAAGGCCTGACCCCCAAGGAGTTTGTGGACAAGGTGGCCGCCGTCATCAAGGAGCAGTTCGACTTGATGAACGTCTCCTACGACCACTTCATCCGCACCACCGACGGCTACCACGAGAGGGAGGTCCAGAAGATCTTCAAGTACCTCTACGACAAGGGGGACATCTACAAGGGCGCCTACGAGGGGATGTACTGCACCCCCTGCGAGAGCTTTTGGACCGAGAGCCAGCTCGTCGACGGCAAGTGCCCCGACTGCGGCCGGGAGGTCCACCCCGCCAAGGAGGAGGCCTATTTCTTCAGGATGAGCAAGTACGCCCAGCGGCTGATCGACTACATCAACGAGCACCCGGAGTTCATCCAGCCCGTGGCCCGGAAAAACGAGATGATGAACAACTTCCTGCTCCCCGGTTTGCAGGATCTGTGCGTCTCCCGCACCAGCTTTACCTGGGGCATCCCGGTGGAGTTTGACCCCAAGCACGTGGTGTACGTGTGGCTGGACGCTTTGACCAACTACATCACCGGCATCGGCTACCACTGCGGGGAGGAGTCCACCGGGCAGTTTGAAAAGCTGTGGCCCGCCGACCTGCACCTGATCGGCAAGGACATCATCCGCTTCCACACCATCTACTGGCCCATCTTCCTGATGGCCCTGGACCTGCCCCTGCCCAAACAGGTCTTCGGCCACCCCTGGCTTTTGATGAACGGCGGCAAGATGAGCAAGTCTAAGGGCAACATCATCTACGCCGACGACCTGGTGGACATGTTCGGCGTGGACGCGGTGCGGTATTTCCTCCTCCACGAGATGCCCTTTGACAACGACGGCAACCTGACCTGGGAGCTGGTGTGCGAGCGGACCAACTCGGACCTGGCAAACGTCCTGGGGAACCTTGTAAACCGCACGGTCTCCATGAGCAACAAGTACTTTGGGGGCGTGGTCTCCGACGCCGGCGCCGCCGAGGACGTGGACGGGGACCTGAAGGCCGTGGCCGCCGCCTGCCGCCGGAAGGTGGAGGAGAAGATGGCCGGCCTGCGGGTGGCCGACGCCATCACGGAGATCTTCGCCCTGTTCAAGCGCTGCAACAAGTACATCGACGAGACCATGCCCTGGGCCCTTGCCAAGGACGAGGAAAAGAAGCCCCGGCTTTCCACGGTCCTGTACAACCTGGTGGACTCCATCGCCCTGGGGGCAAGCCTTCTCGCCCCCTTTATGCCCGAGACCGCAGGGAAGATCTTCGCCCAGCTGAACACCCAGCCCCGGGCCTGGGAGGACCTGGGCAAGACCGGCCTCTACCCCAGCGGTGGGAAGGTGACGGACAAGCCGGAGATCCTCTTTGCCCGGCTGGACGTGGACGAAGTGATGGACAAGGTCACCGCCATGGAGGAGGCCAGAAAGCCCCAGCCGGAGATCGAGACGGAGCCCCTGCTCGCGGAAGCGGTGGACTTCGACACCTTCTGCAAGTGCGATTTCCGCGCCGTGAAGGTAAAGGCCTGCGAGGCGGTGAAGAAGAGCCAGAAGCTTTTGCGCTTCACCCTGGACGACGGCACCGGAACCGACCGGCAGATCCTCTCGGGCATTCACGCCTGGTACGAGCCGGAGGACCTCATCGGCAAGACCCTGGTGGCCATTGTGAACCTGCCCCCCCGGAAGATGATGAGCCTGGAGAGCTGCGGGATGCTGCTCTCCGCCGTCCACACGGAAAAGGGCCAGGAAAAGCTGAACCTGATGATCATTGACGACAGCGTGCCCGCCGGGGCCAAGCTGTGCTGAGCGGCGCGGGGCCCGATTGCCTGAAGCCGGCTTGCCCCAAGCGGGGCCGGAAAGGGGGGCGCCGGCACAAAGCTTTGCCCCTACTCCCTTTTTCTTGAGGTGATAGATTGAACAACATATTCGACTCCCACGCCCACTACGACGACAGCCAGTTTGACCCCGACCGGGAGGAGCTTTTGGGCTCTGTCCTGCCGGGGAAGGGCGTGTGCGGCGTTGTGAACATGGCGGCGGACCTGGACAGCTGCCGGACCACCTGGGAGCTGACCCAGCGCTACGGGTACATCTGGGGCGCGGCGGGGGTCCATCCGGAGGAGGCCAAAGACCTGCCGGAGGACTGGCTGGAGCAGGTGAGGGCCTGGCTTGCCCGGCCCAAGATGGTGGCGGTGGGAGAGATCGGCCTGGACTACCACTGGCTGGACGCCTGCCCCAAGGAGCGGCAGCAGGAGGTGTTCGCCCGCCAGCTGGAGCTTGCGGGGGAGCTGGACCTGCCTGTGGTGGTCCACGACCGGGAGGCCCACGCCGACATCCTGGCCCTTTTGCGGAAATACCGGCCCCGGGGGGTGGTACACTGCTTTTCCGGCAGCTGGGAGACCGCCCGGGAGGTGCTCCGGCTGGGGATGTACATCGGGCTGGGGGGCGTGGTCACCTTTAAAAACGCCCGGCACCCGGTGGAGGTGGCCCGGAACATCCCCTTAGACCGGCTGCTGCTGGAGACGGACTGCCCCTACATGGCCCCCGTGCCCTTCCGGGGCAAGCGGAACGACTCCTCCCTCATCCCCTGGGCGGCGGAGAGGATTGGGGAGCTCCGGGGCATGGAGGCCCAGGAGATCCTGGACAGGGGGGCCCAAAACGCCCGCAGGCTTTTTGGGATCGATTGAGAAAGGAAGCGGAAGGAAACCATGGAAGAAAACCGGTACGGCGCGCCCATCACCTATGTGTATGGGAAAAACCTGTACGTGAACATGACAAACCAGTGCGTCAACCGCTGCGACTTCTGCCTGCGCAACAACAGCTCCGGCAGCCTGTACGCGGAAAACCTGTGGTACAAGGGGGGCGAGCCCACCCGGGAGGAGATATGGGAGGACCTGGACGCCCGGGACCTGAACCAGTACGACCAGGTGGTGTTTTGCGGCTATGGGGAGCCGGCCTGCCGGTGGGACGACATGATGTGGCTGTGCGACAAGATCAAGGGGAAGGGCTCCCATTTGATCCGCATCAACACAAACGGCCTGGCGAACCTCATCACCGGCCGGGACGCGGCCCAGGAGCTGGACGGCCGGGCGGACTCGGTCTCTGTGAGCCTGAACGCCAGCACCCCGGAGAAGTACGACGCCCTGTGCCACAGCAAATTCGGCCTTGAGGCCCTGCCGGCGATTTTGAAGTTTACCTCCACGGCGGTGTTCAACGTGCCCCACGTGCGCATGACCGTTGTGAGCACCATGCCCAAAGAGGAGATCGAGGCCTGCAGGGAGCTGTGCGAGAGGCTGGGCGCGGACTTTTTCGTGCGGGAGTACATTGAGAAATAAAGCGAGCCGAAGGGGGCTGCCGCAGGGTTTGCGGCAGCCCCCTTTTCCCTATTTCAAGACCAGCACCAGGGCGGTGATGTCGTCCTCGTGGCCGTCGCTGCGGCGGCGCCTGGCCTCGTCGGTGACGGCCTGGGCCAGCAGGTTGGGGTTTTCCTCCTCGTCCCAGTGGAGGAGCATGTCCTCCAGCCACTCCTGGCCCGAGGCGGTGACCCCGTCGGAGACCAGCACCACCAGGTCCCCGGGGGAGAGCTCCCGACTGTAGGAGGCAAACTCCACCTGGGGCATGATGCCCACCGGCACGCTGGAGGCCTCCACCACCTCCACCCGGCGGCCCCGCCGCAGGAAGGTGCAGGCCGCCCCCGCCTTGTAAAACTCCGCCCGGGCGGTGAACAGGTCGATGCAGGCGATGTCCAGGGTGGCCAGAGACTCGTCCCCGCTTTTGGCGATGAGGGCGGCGTTCACCGTTTGGAGCATGGCGTCAAAGCCGATGCCCGCTTTCAGAAGGCTTTCCGCCATGGCGCAGGCCATGGCCCCGTCCACGGCGGCCCTGCCCCCGGTGCCCATGCCGTCGCTGAGCAGGGCCACCAGCCGGCCGCTGCCGTCGTAAAAGACGCTGGCACAGTCCCCACAGAAGGCGCCGCCTCGGGCGCTGTACTGGGAGAAGCCCCGGCCCGCGTCGTAGGCGGGGCGCTGGCACATGAGCAGGCGGCAGTTCTCCCCGGCGGAGCTCAGGCAGGGCGGGGAAAACACCCGGCCGCAGGCGGCGGAGATCTCCCGGGTGAACACGGCCCGGTTGAGCCGCTTTTGCCGCTGGCGCTCCACCTCCGCCTCGATGGACATGCGCCCGAACCGGTCCAGGCGGCAGCAGACCTCCAGAGGGGTGACCCCGTTTTCCCGGAGGATCTGGGCCACCCGCTGGGAGGCCTCCTCGTCGAAGCTCTGGTACTGGGCGAACTCCCCGGCCATCTCGTCCAGGATGCCGGCGGTGGTGCGGAAGTGCTCCTCCACCACCTCCCGCACCTGGGCCGCCCGGAGCTGGGCCATCTCCCGGATCAGGTAGCGGCCGTAGTTTTTGTTCACCTCGTCCCGCATCTCCCCTGCCCTGCCGCAGCGCTGGGCAAAGGAGGGGGCAAAATCCACCGTGTCCACCCGGCCCTTTTCCCGCAGGACCCGGGTGAGCTGGCGGAAGTTATCCATGGTCTCCTCCCGGTGCTTGCGCCAGCAGACCCCCCGGGCGCTGCACCCGGCGCAAACGGTCTCCACCGCCCGGTCGTAGACCCCTTGGAGGTTGGGGGCGCACAGCCCGGAGAGCTTTTGGGAGATCTCCTCCACCGAGGCGTGGACCTGGCCCAGGGCCTGGGAGGCGTGGCGCAGGCGCAGGACGATGTTCCCCCGCAGGGCCCCGCCGCTGAGGCTGTCCCTGCGCCCGCCGAACAGCTGGGCCAGCCGCTGGCTTTGGGGCAGGGCCATGTACACCACCGTGGCGGCCCCCACCTCCACGGCGCCCCGGAGGATGGCGTCCCGGGAGCTGGCCCCCACCTGCATGGAGGCCACCCCGTGGGAGAGGACAAAGGCCGCCGCCGAGGCCGCCTTGCCCATGGGGGCGAACACCCCGGCCATGAGCCCGCCCAGGCCATAGGC
>CALWIE010000054.1 GCA_944380625.1 uncultured Clostridia bacterium | reverse complement strand
AGACTCGCTCGCTTGCGTTCGGGCTGTGTAGGCCGCAAGCTCGCGTTCGCGAGGGGTAGGCAGCTGCCGCTTTGCAAAAAAGGCAACAACCGCGCCACAAAGCTATCCAATCACGCAGGCGAGCGCAACGAAGTGAGCGGTGCTGGTGCCCGGTGGGCACCGTCCAGCACCGGTCTCCGTTGCCACTCCGGCCGGTGCTGAACGTCTGCCACTGGCAGACAGCACCCGAGCCGGTAGGCGAGACTCGCTCGCTTGCGTTCGGGCTGTGTAGGCCGCAAGCTCGCGTTCGCGAGGGGTAGGCAGCTGCCGCTTTGCAAAAAAGGCAACAACCGCGCCGCTGCTCTAACCACCCACTGTAGAGAGCGGAGCGCAGCGAGCGATGAGAAGGAGATGTAATAAATCATGAAATTAGGAATCGTAGGGCTGCCCAACGTGGGCAAGAGCACCCTGTTTAACGCCATCACCAACGCCGGGGCCCAGTCGGCCAACTATCCGTTTTGCACCATTGAGCCCAACGTGGGGGTGGTGGCCGTGCCCGACAAGCGCCTGGACAAGCTGGCCGAGATGTACCAGCCGGAAAAATTCACCCCCGCCACCATTGAGTTTGTGGACATCGCCGGCCTGGTGAAGGGCGCCTCCAAGGGGGAGGGCCTGGGCAACAAGTTCCTCTCCAACATTCGGGAGGTGGACGCCATTGTCCACGTGGTGCGGTGTTTTGAAAACGACGACATCGTCCATGTGGAGGGCAGCATCGACCCCCGGCGGGACATCGAGACCATCGACCTGGAGCTGATCCTTTCGGACATGGAGGTGCTGGAGCGCCGCATCGACAAGACCAAAAAGATGCTCAAGGCCGACAAGAAGTATCAGTCGGAGCTGGACTTTTTGGAGCGGGTCTACGGGGCCCTGGAGAGCGGCAAGTCCGCCCGCAGCGTGGACTGCACCGAGGAGGAGGCGGAGATCCTCTCCACGGTGAGTTTGCTGACCAACAAGCCCATCATCTTCGCCGCCAACATGAGCGAGGACGACTTCCGGGGCGGGGTGGAGAACAACAAGTATTTCCAGGTGGTGCGGGAGTTTGCCCAGGCGGAGCACGCCGCGGTGCTGCCCATCTGCGCTGAGATCGAGGCGGAGATCTCCGGTATGGAGCCCGAGGAGAAGGAGCTGTTCCTCTCTGACATGGGCCTGGAGGAGTCCGGCCTCGACCGGCTCATCAACGCCTGTTACAGCCTGTTGGGGCTGATCTCTTACCTGACCGCCGGCAAGCCCGAGGTCCGGGCCTGGACCATCAAGAAGGGCACCAAGGCCCCCCAGGCGGCCGGAAAGATCCACTCGGACTTCGAGCGGGGCTTCATCCGGGCAGAGGTCATCGGCTTTGACGAGCTGATGGAGTGCGGCACCATGGCCGCCGCCAAGGAGAGGGGCCTGGTGCGCTCGGAGGGCAAGGATTACGTCATGCAGGACGGGGACATCGTCCTGTTCCGCTTTAACGTTTAGCCCGCGGCGGGTGACCCCGCAGGACAAGCCGCGCTCTGGGCGGCGGGCTTAGCGCCCGCGCTGTGTGAGTAGCACCCTCGCGTTCGCGACGGGTAGGTGACTGCCGTTTTTCAGAAAGGCAAAAACCGCGCCATCGTTTTATCCGCCCGCTGTAGAGAGCGGGGCGTAGCGAGCGACTACGCGACTCGTCCCCCGCGGCCACGCGCCTGCCGTTTTGCAGAAAAAGTAAAAACCGCGCCACCGATCTATCCACCCGCTGTAGAGAGCGGAGCGTAGCAAGCGACGGCGCGTCATGCCCGGGGCGCAGCCCCCGCGGTCACGGGTAGTAGCGGATGACGGCTACCACCTTGCCCAAAATGGCCACGTGGTCGGTGTAGATGGGCTCGAAATCCGGGTTTTCCGGCTGAAGGCGCACCCGGCCTTCCTCCCGGAACAGGCGCTTGACGGTGGCTTCGTCGTCGATCAGGGCCACTACGATCTCCCCGTCGCTGGCTGTGGAGGCCTGTTCGGCGATGACGTAGTCCCCGTCCAGGATCCCCGCGTCCCGCATGCTCAGGCCGCTCACGTGGAGGGCAAAGAGCTCCCGCCCCTCCTTGAGGGGGAAGGGGATGTAGCCCTCGATGTCCTCCACCGCCAGGATAGGCATGCCCGCAGTGACCTTCCCCAGGATGGGCACCTGGGCGGAGGGGGTCTCCCCCTCGATGTGGATGGAGCGGTTGAGGCCCGCCTCCCGGCGGATGTAGCCCAGGCGCTCCAGGGTTTTCAAGTGGGCGTGGACGGTGGAAGTGGACCGCAGCCCCGTGGCGGCGCAGATCTCCCGAACAGTGGGAGGTACTCCCTTGCCCGCCTCTTTGCGCAGGAAATCGTAGACTTTTTGCTGGCTCTGTGTCAAGTGCCCCATATCCATGCCCCGCTTTCTCTGAGAATCTTCTGGATTTTAGTATAGCACACATCGGGCCGTTTGGCAAAACGTTTGTTTGCGAAAGGGGGGTTTTTCCCCGGGGCGGGGGGCATTTTTAAAATTCACAAAATGGGAAGAAAATCTTCAATGTTTATTCACAGCGCCGTAACAACTCTCCGGGATTTTCCGGTATAATAAAGGCGTACTCAAAAGAATTGGACCGCACCTTTTCTTGAGATACATGTTCTACCCTCCTCAATAATACCCCTCAAGCTAAAGGGAAGGGGCCGGAAGCGATCTTCCGGTCCTTTTCCTTTTTTGCCGCTGTATAAACCGGCGCCGGCAGGCCCAGAATAGCAATAGCCTATTCTGACCTGAAAGGAAGGAAAAACCATGAGCGCAAAGCGTTTTACAGAGGGAAAGTCCCGGAAAAACGGGTTTTATGTGGCGTTGGCCGTGTGCCTGGCGGCCGTGGGCATCGCCGCTTGGAGCACGTACGATTCCGTAAACAGCTACCTCCAGCCGGAGGAGGAGACCTCCCTGTTAGAGCAGCAGGAGGAAGAGGTCCGCCAGGGGCAGGAGACGGACGCCCAGCCGGAACCCACCCCCGCCCGGGAGGATGGGGAAAACAGAGACCGGGAGGATCCCGAGGCGCCCCGGGCCACTCCCACTCCCCAGAGGGAGGAGGCCTCCCGCCCGGTAGAGGAGGAGCCGGAGCAGGCGCCCCCGGAGAGCGCCTCGGAGCCTGCCGCCCAGGTCCCGGCCACGGCGCCCCTCTATGAGATCAGCGGGGAGATGGTCTGGCCCCTGCAGAGCGGGGAGGCGGCAAAGGCCTACAGCGCCGGCGCGCCGGTGTACTCGGAAACCATGAAGGACTGGCGCATCCACACGGGGCTGGACATCTCCGCCCAGGAGGAGGAGCCGGTGCTGGCCTGTGCCAACGGCCTGGTCAAGGAGACCTACGCGGACAGCATGTTGGGGAACGTGGTGCTGGTGGAGCACGGGGACTATCTGTTTTACTACTGCGGCGTGGGGGAGAACTTCCTGGTCCAGCCGGGGGAGGTGGTCTCCATGGGGCAGCAGATCGGCGTGGTGACGGCGGTGCCCTTCGAGGCCGCGGAGGATCCCCACCTCCACCTGGAGGTCCGCCGGGACGGGGCCGCCCTGGATCCCCAGGCCGTCCTGGAGGGGACCCTTTGACAGAAAAGCAAGCCCGCCGCGGGGAAAGGCCAGCGGCGGGCTTTTCGCTATTTTAGAGCCTCGTACTTTTTCTTGGTAGCAAGGCCTCCCCGGATGTGGCGCTGGGCCTTATTCACCGCCAGGATGCGCTTTACGTCCCGGTAGAGGCCGCTGTCCAGGTATTTCAGCCGCTGGGAGACGTCCTTGTGCACGGTGCTCTTGCTGACCCCGAACTGCTTGGCGGCCCGGCGCACCGTGGCCTTGTTTTCCACAATGTACTCCCCAAGCCGGGTGGCCCGGTTGTCGATCACATGGTTGGACATATGGCAACCCCTCGCTTCCAATGTGTTTTATACATATGAGAGCGGGAGGCCCCTTAGTACAGCGGCCAAAAGGGCCGCCTGCAAAAAGCCCCCGGCCTGGGCCAGGGGCTTTTTTACGGGGGTTACGCGTGCTTTTCAAACCAGCCGGTGATCTCCTTCAAGCGGCGGATCCGGTGGCGGGGCTTGCCGGAGCGGGAGAGCTCGTGGTTTTCCCCGTGGAAGATGACCATGCGGGCCTCCACCCCCCGTTGGGCCAAGGCGGCGTAGACCTGGTAGCCCTCGGACAGGGGGCAGCGGTAGTCCTCGTCGCTGTGGATGATGAGGGTGGGGGTTTGGGCCCTGTCCAGGTACTGCAAGGGGGAGTGGAACCAGAGCTTTTCCGTGCTGTTCCAGGCGTTGCCCCGGGCCCCCAGGCCCATCTGGTCCCGGCCGAAAGTCTCGCCAATGTCCGAGGTGAAGCCGAAGCTCACCCAGTTGGCGATGGACCGCTGGGTGGCCGCCGCCCGGAACCGGTGGGTGTGGCCGATGATCCAGTTGGTCATAAAGCCGCCGTAGCTGCCCCCGGTGACGTAGAGGCGGGCCGGGTCGATCTGAGGATGGCGCTCCAGCACCCGGTCGGTAAAGGCCATGATGTCGCTGTAGTCGATGGTGCCGTACTTGCCCTTTAAGTCGGCAAACTCGTTGCCCCGGCCGTCGCCGCCCCGGGGGTTGCAGAAGAACACAAAGTAGCCCAGGCTGGCCCAGTACTGCATCTCGTGGTAGAAGACCTCCCCGTAGACGGTCTTGGGGCCGCCGTGGATGTCCAAAATGGCGGGATAGCTCTTTTCCGGACGGAAGTCCCGGGGGAGGAGCACCCAGCCGTCCAGGTCCACCCCGTCGTTCTCAAAGGGGAGTTTTTGGGGGGCGGTCACGTATTTGCCCTCCAGGACCTTCCCGTTGAGGCAGGTGAGCTGGGCCCGTTCTTTCCCGTCCCAGGCGTAGACCTCCTGGAGCCCCATGTCCTGCATGCCCACAAAGTAGAGGACGCCGTCCTGCACGTCTATGCAGTCCACGGACCCCTCTTGGGCATACACCGGGCGGATGGCCCCGTCCTGCTCCAGGCAGAACACCTGAGAGGCGTTGCGGATGGTGGCGGTAAAATAGAGCTTCCCCTCCTGAACCACCCACTCCCGGCCGCCGCCCAGGCGGCAGTCGCTGCCCACCGAGGAGCCCACGGCCTCCTCATAGGGGGCCAGCAGGGCTACCTCCCCGGTGCGGGGGTCCAGGGTGTAGAACTGGGCGTTCTCGTTTACGCCGTAGCGCTTTTGGTCCGTGGCCAGAAGGAGGATTTTCTCCCCCCACCACAGGGCGTCGTAGAGGCTGTATACCCGGGGCGGCAGCAGCTGGGCGGTGGAGCCGGTCTCCAGGTCGTAGACGTACACGCCGCTTTTGTCCTTGCGCTTTGTGGTGAAGGCGTGGCCGGTGTAAAGGAGCTTTTTCCCGTCGGGGCTCAGGTGGGCGGAGCCCACGTCGAAGGCCTCCCGGGTGAGGCGGGTGAGCTTTTCCCCCTCCTCCTCAAAGAGGAACAGGGCGGTGCGGCGCTTGTTCACGTAGCCCGCGCCGTTGAAATAAAAGGGCAGCTCGTCCAGCACCTGGTAGTCCCGCTCCTCCTTTTTCTCCCGGAGGAGCTCCTCCTTGGCCTTGCCCCTTAAGGCGTAGGCCTTGGAAAAGCGCAGGTCCCAGTTTACCGAGAGCAGGTACACCCCCTCGCCCACCTTTTCCGCCAGGGAGGCGGACAGGGGCACGGAAAAGGCCTTCTTCGCCTCGCCCCCCCGGGTGTCCAGGCGGTAAAAGGCGGTGTAGTCCTCCTCGGCCTCTTGGCGCTTTTTCTGCTCCGGGTCCCGGCTGGACTGGAACAGCAGGGTGTGGGGGCCGTCCCACAAAAAGCCGCCGGTTTTGCCGTCTGTGGTCAGGGGGAAGGCCTCCCCCTCCTGGGGCGCAAGCCACAGGTCCCGGCGGTAGGTATTTTCCTCCGGGTCCGCCTGGGCGGCCAAAAAGGCCAGGCCCCCCTGGGGGCCCCGGCGCAGCCCGGAGAGGAACTTGTATTGGGTAAACAGGTCCAAAGCGATGGGTTCCATGTGCGTTCATCCTTTCCAAAAGAGGTTTGGCTCCATTATAGTGCCAGGCGGGGAAAAGGGCAAGAGGGGGAAAACAAATTCACAAAAACCCCTTGACAGCAGGGAGAGGCTTGTGTAATATAGTGTTGTGGTTAGTTACTTGACTAATTAACTAGGAAAGGTGGGAAAAGCCATAAAACTGGATTTCAATTCGGAAAAGCCCATCTTCCAGCAGATCGCCGAGGGGCTGGAGGACGGCATCCTCTCCGGGGCTTTCCCGGAGGAGGGGCAGATCCCCTCCATCACCGAGTTTTCGGTGCTGTACAAAATAAACCCCGCCACCGCCCTAAAGGGCATCAACCTCCTGGTGGAGGAGGGCGTGGTTTACAAGAAAAGGGGCGTGGGCATGTTTGTGCAAAAGGGCGCGGGGGAAAAGCTCCGGGCCAAGCGGAGGGAAAGCTTTTACGGCCGCTTTGTAAAGGGCCTGGTGGCGGAGGCCCAGCGGCTGGGGATCAGCCGGGAGGAGCTGGAGGACTTGATTGCCCGGGGCTTTGCCCAGGGGGAAAAGGAGGACTTATGAGCATCGTTGTGGAAAACGTATCCAAGAGCTTTGGGCCGGTGCGGGCCCTGGAGGACGTCAGCTTCACCCTGGAGGAGGGGAAGATCTACGGCCTGCTGGGGCGCAACGGGGCGGGGAAATCCACCCTGTTAAACGTGCTGACCCAGCGCATTTTCCCCGACGGGGGCGGCGTCACCGTGGACGGGGAGCCCCTGGGCGCCGGCGACCGGCCCCTCTCGAAGATGTACCTGATGGGGGAGAAGCTCTACTATCCAGAGGATATGCGGGTGAGGGACGCCTTCCAGTGGAGCCAGGCCTTTTACCCCCAGTTTGACCGGCAGTTCGCCTGGAACCTGGCCGGGGCCTTCCAGCTGAACACGGGCGCCCGGGTCGGCAAGCTCTCCACCGGGTACGGCACCATCTTCAAGCTGGTGGTGGCCCTTTCGGTGAACACCCCCTACCTGTTTTTAGACGAGCCAGTCCTGGGCCTGGACGCCAACCACCGGGACCTGTTCTACAAGACCCTTCTCGCAAAGTACACAGAGAACCCCTTTACAGTGGTGGTGTCCACCCACCTGATCGAGGAGATCTCCGGCCTTATTGAGGACGTGGTGATCCTCCACCAGGGCCGGGTGCTGGAAAAGGGCCCCCGGGAGGAGCTCCTTTCCGGGGCCTACGCCGTAAGCGGCCCCCGGGGCCTGGTGGAGGGGTACCTCCAGGGCAGGCGGGTGCTGGGGGTGGAGGTCCTGGGAGGCCTTGCCAGCGCCTACGTCCAGGGGAAGCCCGAGAGGGAAACCCTGCCCCAGGGGCTGGAGCTCGCGCCTCTGGACCTGCAAAAGATGTTTGTTCTGATGACCGGCGGCCCGGAACAGGCCATGGCCGGCCGTCCCGGAAAGGGAGGGAGCCGTTTATGAAACTGAAACAGTCCATCCGCTACCAGCTGGCGGATTACAAAGCCGCCACCCTGGTGTTTTACGGCGCGGTGGTGGTGTTCCTCGGGGTGATGGGAGGCCTTCTGACCGCCTTTTCCGGGGAGGGCACCAACCTGCAAATGTCGGGCATCACCGCAATAAGCGCCCTGTTCCTGTTCATCGGCGGGCTGTGCTCTTACCACGACAACCTGCCCATGCACCTGCAAAACGGCGTCAGCCGCAAGACCATGTTCCAGGCCCGGCTGGTGGTGACCGCCGCCACCTGCGCCGTCTGCTCCGCTGTGGACCACCTTTTGGCCCTGCTGATCAACCTTTTGGCCCGGCCCTTTTTCTCCGGCTGGTCCGATACCCTGTTTGAGGAGCTTTACGGCAAGCAGTACCCCAGCCTGGGCCCGGTGGAGGGGGCGGCCCTCTCCCTGGCGTTCAGCTTTGTGATGCTGCTTTTGGCCTCTTCCCTGGGGTATTTCCTCATCGTGTTCTTCTACCGGATGCCCCTGAAGCTGCGGGTGACGGTGGCGGTGGCCCTGGGGCTTTTGCTGCTGCCGGGGCAGGTCCTGGTGAAAGCCGCCGACGCCCTGCTGCTGGGAAACGCCCTGGCCCGGTTTGCCGAGGCTGTGGTCTACCCCGTGACAGCCGCCATCGAGGGCAGCCCCTTTTTGACCATGGGCTGCTGGCTTTTGGCGGCGGCGGCGTTTTCGGCCCTCAGTTGGCTCTTTATGCGCCGGGCGGTGGTCCGGCGGTGAGGGGCCCGGCTATTTGCACACATCGCCGGGAATAGGATACACATTTTTATGGATTTACTCCTAATTTTCCCCACAATTTTTTGTTTTTTTCACAAAGGAAATTCCCCTTTTCCTGTGCTATAATGCAACTGTAGTATACTGCGAAAGGGAGACAAGTTGTATGGCTGGAAAATTGACCACGCTGTTTGCCGCCCAGGATATGACCCAGGGCAGCCCCTCCGGGAACCTGATCCGGTTCTCCGTCCCTCTGCTCATCGGCAACCTGGCCCAGCAGCTCTACTCCACCGCGGACTCCATTGTGGTGGGGGCTTCCGTAGGGGACAACGCCCTGGCCGCCGTAGGCGCCAGCGGCCCCATTTTAAACCTGCTCCTGGTGCTGTTCATGGGCATTTCCGTGGGCGCCAGCGTCATGGTGAGCCAGTATTTCGGCGCCAAGGACCGGGAGCGCTTAGAGCAGACGGTGGGCACCACCCTCACCGCCACCATGCTCTCCGCCCTGTTCATCATGGTGGTGGGCCCGCTGATCACCCGGCCGGTGATGAGCCTTCTGAGCACCCCGGAAGAGATTTTCGAGATGGCCTGCGCCTATTTGATCATCCTGTTTGTGGGCATCATCGGCAGCGCCTTTTACAACATCCTCTCCGGCGTCCTCCGGGGGCTGGGGGACTCTGTCATGCCGGTGATCTTCCTGATTATCGCCTGCCTTTTGAACATCGTCTTGGACGTGTGGTTTGTGGCCGGGTTCCACTGGGGGGTGGCCGGCGCCGCCGTGGCCACCATCATCTCCCAGTGGGTGTCCGGGGGCCTGTGCCTTCTCCGGCTGCTGCACATGCGGGACGTGCTCTCGGTGCGGCCCTCCCACCTGAAGCCCAAGGGGAAGTTCCTCCGGCAGCTGATCCGCCTGGGCCTGCCCAGCGGCCTGACCCAGGCCATCTTCTCCTTTGCCATGATCATCGTCCAGTCCCTGACAAATTCCTTCGGCACGGTGGTCATTGCCGCCAACACCGCCGTGATGCGGGTGGACGGCTTCGCCATGATGCCCAACTTCACCTTTGGCACCACCATGACCACCTACACCGGCCAAAACATCGGCGCGGGCCGGCTGGACCGGTGCGTCAAGGGCACAAAGGACGGCCTGAAGATCGGCCTGAGCGTCTCTGTGGTGCTGGTGGTTTTGATTTTGCTCTTCGGCCAGTACTTGATGCAGATGTTCACCTCCACCCCGGAGGTCATCTCCACGGGCATGCGGATGCTCAGGATCCTGTCGGTGGGCTACATCGCCATGGGCGTCACCCAGATCCTCTCCGGCGTGATGCGGGGGGCGGGGGACACCATGACCCCCATGTGGATTTCCATCATCACCACGGTGATTATCCGGGTGCCCATTGCCTACGGCCTGGAGTTCTTCACCCGGCCCGAGGGGGGAGCCATGGGCTCCGGCACCCCGGACCCCCTGTTCGTGTCCCTGCTGGCCTCCTGGCTGATGGGCGCCGTGCTCACGGTGATCGCCTACCGGATGGGCCGCTGGAAGAAGAAGTCCCTGGTGGGCGCCGCCAAGAAGGACGTCCCCCTGGAGCCCGACAACGCCGGGGAGCTGAAAAAGAAATGACCGGGGCCTGCCGCCCCAGAAGGGCCGCCGCGCTTTTTGCGGCGGCCTTTTCGCGCCTTTTTGAGGTTTTTTCTGGAGGAGAATAAAGAATGCTCTGAGGAAAATAGTTCTACTGTAGAAAATAATATTTTTATCATATTACTCTTGAAGACGCCCTCGAATTCCAGTATAATAAGGGCAAAGGAAGCCGCTTGAAAAAGGAGGGGTGAGGGATGGCCCAGGCGAGACGCCACCGCAAACAGATTGCCTCTACAGTGGACGAAGGCCTTTGGGAGGCCTTTCGGACCCTGTCCCAGGGCATGCGGATCCCCGCTTCCCGCATGTTGGACGAAGCGCTGGAGGACCTGCTGCTGAAGTACGGGGTGATTGGCGCAAAGGAAAAGACTCCCTGAAAGCCCAAAAGGCCGCCGCGGAACTTGCCGCGGCGGCCTTTTTATGTGCTCTGGGTTTTGGGGTTGCGGGGTCAGTTTTCCTGCAGGTCCTGGTGGCAGCCCAGCCGGTCGCACATGTAGTAGGCGGTGGGGTCTGTGGGATCCCAGGTGTGGCCCTTGGGGATGGTGAGGCCCGCGGGTTTTGCCAGGGGCCCGGAGGTCTCTGTGGCGGAGATGTACACCTTGGTGCCCAGGGCGCAGTTGTCATAGATCCACTTGGCGTCCCGGCAGTTTAGGCGGATGCAGCCCAGGGACCGGGTCTCACCCAGGCGGTTGTACTCTTCCACCTCCAGGTCCAGGTTGCTTTTCGTCCAGTTGGGCACAGAGTGGAACAGGTAGTTCCCCTGGATTTGGGTGCACCACTGGGCCCAGGTGTCGCCCACCATCTTCAGCCAACGGAAGCGGTTGGGGGTGTAGAAGGTGCCGGTGGGGGTGGGGTTCCCGCAGGAGACCCGCATGGCCCGCACAGGGGTGTTGTAGTTGCCGGTGGAGTCCTTGGCAAAGATGATCAGGTAGTTTGCGGGCTTGTAGACTTTGATGTAGTAGGGCCCGCCGACCAGCCCCAGGCCGGAGATGTCGTCCTGGAGGGCGCCGTCCTTGTAGTAGCGCCGCCACTGGCCCTCGGTGACAAAGCCGGTGAAGGGTTTGCAGGTGGAGGAGTCAAAACGGTATTTCACACCGCCGATGGTGATCTGCCCCCGGGCGAATTTCCGGGTGGCGGGGTCCACGTAGTAGCGGACGCCCCCCTCTGTGACCCAGTGGCCGGAGACGGCGGCGGTGTCCGCCGTGTAGGAGGCCCAGGTCTCCGGGTCGGCGCCCTGGGTGGGGACGTGGGCGGTGGAGGCCTCCACAATGGCCCCGTAGGCCCAGTGGGTGGAGAACAGGTCGTAGAAATTTTTCACGTCGCTTTTTTGAAGGACGTTGGAATCGGCCTTCCGGCCCAGCATCCGGTTGAGGATGGTGACCACCTCAGCCCGGGTGATGGGGTCGTTGGGCTTGAAGGTGCCGTTCTCATAGCCGCTGACCCAGCCCAGCTGGGAGGCGGAGTAGATGGAGAAGGCGGCCCAGGAGTCCGCCGGGACGTCCTTAAAGGAGGGGGCGCCGGTTTGCAGGGTGGAAAAACCCATAATCATGGTGACAAATTCCGCCCGGGTGATCTGGTTTTGGGGCCGGAGGGTGCCGTCGGTGTAGCCGTTGAGGATCCCCAGGCCGGCCAGGGTGCCGATCGCGTCCCCGTACCAGGCTTCGGGGTCCACGTCGGAGTAGGTTTTCTGCTCCCAGTCCTTGGAGCGCAGCAGCTTGTAGAGCATGCTGGCGGCCTCGGCCCGGGTCACGTTCCGGCTGGGGCGGAACAGGCCGTCCTCATAGCCGCCGATGTAGACCGGGTGGGTGTCGGTGTCCAGCAGGGCGCTGACTTCCCGCTCCCAGCGGGCGGTGTAGGTGACGTCCCCTGTCACAGGGATTTCCTCCGGCTCCACAAAGGCGCCGGAGGCGTCCACCCAGCCCAAAAACTCCGCCAGGGCAGGCGCTTCCACCTGGGGGGCCTCCGGGGTCTCCCCCTCCTCCACCTCTACGGTGAAGCGCTGGGAGGCGCTGGCCTGGAAGGTGACGGTGAACACGGCGGGGCCTTCCGGCTCGCTGGGTTCCTCCTCGCTGGGGTCGTCCTTGCCGGGCTCCTCTTCGCCGGGGTCGTCCTCATTGGGGTCGTCCTTGCCGGGGTCGTCCTCGTCGGGGTCTTCCTCGCTGGGCTCCTCCTCGTCGGGGGCGTCCTTATTGGGGTCGTCCCCCTCGGGCTGGGAGGGCGCAGGGTCCTCGGCGGGGGAAGAGGGCTTCTCCTCCGGGGCGGCGGTGGATTCCTCCTGGGTCTCCAGGGTGGAAACTGCCTCTGGGGCCCCGTCTTCGGCTGCCTGGGCGGGAAGGGCAAGGCCTCCCAGGGCCAGGATGCAGCTGAGCAGCA
>CALWIE010000053.1 GCA_944380625.1 uncultured Clostridia bacterium | reverse complement strand
CTTTGATCTGCTCATAGGTCGCACCCTTCTGGAACCCGGACATATCCATGTCCTCCAGAGAAAACTCCACACGCACTTTCTTCGAGTCGATTTCTCCCTTGGAAAGCAAGACAACCGTCTCCACATGACTCGTGGCGGGGAACATGTCCACGGGGGTGGCCCGCACCGGGGGATAGCCCAGGCCCGCAAAGAGCTTCAGGTCCCGGGCCAAGGTGGCCGGGTCGCAGGAGACGTACACAATCCGCCGGGGCTGGAACCCCGCCACCGTCTGGATCAGCTCTGGGCCGCAGCCCTTGCGGGGCGGGTCCAGTACCACTACGTCGGGGCGTTCCCCCCGACGGGCCAGCATGTCCGCCGCCTTCCCGGCGTCCGCGCAGAAGAATTCCGCGTTTTCAATGCCGTTGATCCGGGCGTTCTCCCGGGCGTTTTCCACCGCCTGGGGGACCACCTCCACGCCGATCACCCGCCGGGCGTCCCGAGCCATGGAGAGCCCGATGGTCCCCGTGCCGCAGTACAGGTCCAGAAGGAGTTCCCCCCCTGTGAGCCCGGCGTAGTGGGCCGCCAGCTCGTACAGGCGCTCCGCCTGGGTGCGGTTGACCTGGTAAAAGGAGAGGGGGGAGATCTGGAACCGCAGCCCGCACAGGGTGTCCTCTATGGCGTCGGACCCCCACGCCGTGCGGCAGCGTTTCCCCAGGGCCACGTTGGTCCGGTCCCGGTTGGAGTTGATCACCACGCTCTTGAGCCCCGGCACGGCCTTGCGCAGGGCCTTCACCAGCTCCGCCTCGTGGTGGAGTCCGTTCCCGTTGACCACCACGCAGGCCAGCACCTCGCCGGTCTCCTCCCCCAGGCGCAGGTAGAGGCGGCGCATCCGACCGGAGTGGCTCTCCTCCTCGTAGACCGGGTCCCCATACTGGGCGGCCCAGCTGCGGAAGGCTGCCATGGCCCGGTTGAACACCGGGGGCTGCAGCCGGCAGCTCTCGCAGTCCACAATCCGGTGGGAGTTCGGGGCGTAAAACCCCAGGGTGAGCCCCCCGCTTTTGGAAAGCCCCAGGGGAAGCAGGGCCTTGTTCCGGTAGCCGTCCCGGGAGGCGGCCCCCACAATGGGGGAGAGGGGCAGCTCCTCAAAGCCGCCGATCCGCGTCAGGGCGTCCCGGACCCGCTCCTCTTTGATCGCAAGCTCCGCCTCGTAGGAGATGTGCCGGTAGCAGCACCCCCCGCACTGGGCAAAGACAGGGCAGTCCGGCTCCACCCGGCTGGGGGAGGCCACCACCAGGCTCTCCAGCCTTCCGAAGGCGTAGTTTTTGGCGGCCTTCACAATGCGGACCCAGGCCCGGTCCCCGGGGGCCGTCCGGGGTACAAAGACTGCCATGCCCTCATGGCGGCCCACGCCCGCCCCCTGGGCGGTCATGCCGGTGATCTCCAGCTCTACCAGTTGATTTTTCTCCATCGACGCCATGTCTCATCGCCCCTTTTATCGCTTGCCTAGATTGTAGCACAGAGAGCCCGCAAACACAAGCGGGGCGCGGGATTGCGGGTTTTTACTTGTGCTAAATTTATAAAAAGGGATTTTTGGCTTTTTTGAGATTATGGAAAAGGTAGATTCTCCGTGAAACGGTTGACATTTTCCGGGCCGGAGGCTATAATAAAGCCGTAATCAAGAGTACAAGCCTCGCGGCGTAAAGCCGCACTTTTCAATACAACTCCTCCCCAAAAGAAGGAAAAGGATCGGTTTACCGGTCCTTTTCCTTTTTCGTCATTTTTCTGTGAAACACCCCGCGAATCTTTCGCAATTTTTAGGCGCAATCCCAAAGGCCATCCCGCAGCCCGTAAAGCCGCCTCAGCAGCCCTTGGCCAGCCGGTAGATCTTCTGGATGTCCCCCTTGTCCAGGGTCCGGAACAGGCCGATGGTCCGCCCGCCAAAGGCGCACTTCTCCGCCAGGGTCTGGATCTGCTCCTCGGTCAGGTCATAGCCCAGCTCGTGGATATTCGTGGGCATGTCAATGGAGCGGTAGAAGTCCTCCATGGCCTCAATGCCCTTCAGGGCGGTGGCTTTGGGGTCCCCCTGGCAGGGGATTCCGAAGATCTTCTGGGCGAACTGGGCAAAGCGCTCGGGCTTGTCCTCGTAGACATACCGGGCCCAGCTGCCCCACACGGCGGCAAGGCCTGCGCCGTGGGCCACGTCGAACATGCCGCCCAGCTCGTGCTCCAGCTGGTGGCAGGCCCAGTCGCCCTTGGGTCCGCCGCAGTTCATCAGGCCGTTGTGAGCCAGGGAGCTGGCCCACATGATCTCCGCCCGGGCCTTGTAGTTGTCGGGCTCCTTCAGGGCGATGGGGGCGTTTTTCATCACCGTGCGGATCAGGGCCTCGGCCATGCCGTCGGTGAGGGCCAGGGTCTCGTCCTTTACAAAGTAGCGCTCCATCACGTGCATCATGATGTCCGTGGCGCCGCAGGCGGTCTGATAGGCAGGCAGGGTGTAGGTCAGCTCCGGGTTCATCACCGCGAAACGGCACCGGCACAGGTCGGAGTTATAGCCCCGCTTGATGCCGCCCTCGTCCGTGGTGATAACGCTGGAGTCGCTCATCTCGCGGCCGGCGGCGGCAATGGTCAGCACCGCCCCGATGGGAGCGCAGGCCACGGCGGTGTTCTTGTGGTCATAGAGGTCCCATAC
>CALWIE010000052.1 GCA_944380625.1 uncultured Clostridia bacterium | reverse complement strand
CAATGCCCAGGATGAGCATGTGCTCGGCCATCCAGCCCTCGTTCTTGCCCAGGTAGGAAGCGATACGCAGAGCGAAGCACTTCTTGCCCAGCAGCACGTTGCCGCCGTAACCGGAGTTGACGCTGATGATATAGTTGTCCTCGGGGAAGTGGCAGATATAGCGCTTCTCCTCGTCGATGTCGCACTTGCAGTGCAGGCCCTTCACCCAGTCCTCGCTGTCGCCCAGCACGTCCAGCACAGCCTGGCCCACGCGGGTCATGATGGCCATGTTCAGCACCACGTAGATGGAGTCGGTAACCTCCAGGCCGATCTTGGCCAGGGGGGAGCCGATGGGGCCCATGGAGTAGGGAATCACGTACATGGTGCGGCCCTTGTAGCTGCCGCGGGCGATGTCGAACAACATCTTATAGGCGGCCTGGGGCTCCATCCAGTGGTTGGTGAGGCCGCAGTCCTCCTCCTTGCGGGAGCAGATGAAAGTGCGCCCTTCCACACGGGCCACGTCGTTGACGGCGGTGCGGTGCAGGTAGCAGCCGGGCAGTTTCTCCTCGTTGAGCTTGATCATTTCGCCAGTCTGGCAAGCCTGCTTCCGCAGGTCCTCCAGCTGTTCCTCAGAGCCGTCGATCCACACGACCTGGTCGGGGGTGACCAGCTCTTTCATTTCCTCAAGCCAGCTGAGGACGGACTTGTTGTTGGTCATTTGTATGATCTCCTTTCGCCCAATGGCAAAATTTGTACTTGTCCTCCAGCATTTATTTTAACACAGCATTTCCCAAGAATCAATGACTATTTTGTTAAAAAGACGGCAATCCCCCCGGGGGCGCCCGGCTTCTCCTCTGGGAGCCCCTCCCCTTGCGGGGATAGGGCTGGGAGGCGGCCCGGCAGGTAGCCCCCGCCGGCGCGGCAAAGCCCCCCCGGCTGGTTTTGTGCCGGGGGGCTCTCGGTTTATAAGGGAGCCGGACGCAAAAGCCTAGGAGGCCGGCGTGATGGTCACCGCGTCCCTCACAACAAACTGCTTCGTTTTCCCGCTTCGGCACTCCTCCTTCGAGACGGCCGCGCTTCCTGCGGAAAAGGTCTTCCCATCCTCGGTGGTGTAGGAGAACCTCAAGTAGATGGGGTCCGCCTCCCGGGCCTGGATGCTCTCTCCCGGAAGAGACGTCCGGTAGGACAGCCCCTGGGTGAGAGGCATCTCTTCCTCCCCTTCCTCGTAAGAGGCCTTCACAGTGGCGCCGGCGAAATAGCCCTCCCCCTCCAGGTCGTCGCAGGCGATGATGTCGATCGCCGTAATGGGGGCGCTGTCCGCCTCGACCCTAAACTCCAACTCCAAGTCCGGCATCCTCTCCCCTTCGTGAAGGCCGGTCTCTTGGCTTACCGAAAGCGCGGAAGACGGGTTTTCAGAGGACCCATCTCCTGAAGGGCCGGCGGGCTGGCATCCGGTCAGACAGAGCGACAGCGCCAGCGCGGCGCAGGCAAGTACGTGAAACCGTTTCATACAATCCTCTCCTCTTTTCCTCTTTTGCGGGCGGCAAGGGGCGCTTGCCTCACTCCTCCACCAGCGCCACATACCCCTGCTCCCGGGTTTTCCTCATGTCGATGAGCCGCTGGTTCTCGCTGCCCCGGAAGCGCAGCTCCAGGTTGCGCTGCTCCAGCACAAAGGGCCCGTCGATGAGCAGGTCGCACTGGCCCAGCAGGGCGTCCACAGCGGGGTCGTTTTTCTCCAGCAGCTGCTCATAGGTCCAGCCCGTGAAGATGGCCACGTCCTTCCCCGCGCCGTGGACCAGCTTTGCCAGCTCCGCCAGGGGTTCCGGCTGGCAGAAGGGCTCCCCCCCGCTGAAAGTGATCCCCTTTAAGATGGGGTCCTTTTGAAAGTCCTCGAACAGCGCTTGGGGGGTGGTCTTCTGTCCCCCCTCAAAGGCCCAGGTCTGGGGGTTGTGGCAGCCGGGGCAGTGGTGGGGGCACCCCTGGGTGAACACAGTGTAGCGGATGCCCGGGCCGTCCACAATGGATTCTTTTACGACGCCGGCAATGGTCAGTTCCATAGTTTTCTCTCCTTATGACAAAACCGGGTGGGTCCCCCCACCCGGCCTCTCGTTTTACAAGGCAAATTCTTTCCCAGAAAAACCCTCCGGGTCGGTCAGCTCGTAAGTCAGGGGGGTCAGGGTGACAAAGCCCGCCTCCGCCAGGGAGCGGTCGTCCTCCTCCCCGCCCTGGGAGTAGCCCTGGTCCTCCTGGGAAGACCAAAAATACCGCCTGCCCAAGGGGGAGACCCGCTCATCGTAGCGGCCCAGCCACATGGCCGAACCCTGATGCGCCCACCGGACCCCCCGGATCTTTTCCCGGGGCAGGGCGGGGACGTTGATGTTCAGCACCTGCCGGACGTCCTTTTCCAGGTCCAGCTGGGACAGAAGCTCTACAAACACCTGGACCACCGTGGGCTCCTCCGCCCCTTGGAGGGCGGACAGGGCAATGGCCTTCGCCCCCATTTTGGCCCCTTCCAGGGCGGCGGACACCGTGCCGGAATAGAGGAGGTCCCCAGCCAGGTTCGGGCCGTAGTTGGGCCCGGAGACCACCAGGTCCACCTTCCCCCCCGCCAGGACCTTCAGCCCCAGCTGGGTGCAGTCGGCGGGGGTGCCGGAACAGCTGTAGGCCCGGACGCCCTCCCAGTCGAACTCCCGGACAAACAGGGGGTCCCAAACTGTGATGCCGTGGCCCACGGCGCTGCGCTGGCGGTCGGGGGCTGTCACGGTGACCGTGTGCCCCTCCCCCTGCAGGGCCTGGGCCAGCAGCCGCAGCCCCCGGGATTGGATGCCGTCGTCATTGACCAGCAGAATGTGCACGGGACTCGCCCCTTTCTCTCAAAATGCTCTCACAGGTTGGAGAGGGTGTGCTTGACCCGGTCCCGCTCCTCGGCCCGCTTGGCGTTGTTCCAGCGGTCGATGGTGCCCACCAGGTAGCCGGTGATGCGGCGGATACGCTCGAAGTCCCGGCCCTCGCCGACGAGGATCTGCTCTTTCTTTTCCATGTTCTTCTCAGCCATGACAAATTCCTCCTATTCATGCCCAAAAGGGTATTTGATAAATTTAAGAACTATTCTTATTTTAACAGAATCTTTTGCCCCCGTCAAGGGGAAACCACAAGATTTAGCGCCTGACCCCGGCGGAACACTTTTCACGGCACACAGAAGGGCGGCCCGCCTGAAGCACGGTTCCCGCTATTTGCTATATCTGCCCTTTATTTTCTCCACGGTACAGTGGGCCAGCACGATGCTTGCCACAAGGGCCACAGCCAGGCAGGCTGCGGCCCCTAGGTTTGCAAGGGCGCCCAGCGTGTTCCTGAAAAGCAAATCCAAGAGAAACCAAAAAACCAGGAAATACACCACTGCGAAAACCACCTTGAGCGCGATGGAGAGATAGTCCCTGCCCATAAGATTGTCCCCTCCCGCCTGGGAAAGGCGGGGCCTTTGGCCCCTGTTTCCCTAGATTTTTTCGGCGCAAAGCTCCGCTTTGCTTCAAGGCCGCGCCTTTTTGAAAAAAGGCGCCCGAAAAACTTTTTATCCGGCTCCGCGCCTGCGGCACTCCGCCGCTCTCTTCCCGCCCTTATCGGATTAAGCAGGAGTAGTCCGGCACGTCGTGGTACTTCTTGCGCAGCTCCTCCAGCTTCTCCAGGGGCACGCCCTCTCCCGCACGGCGGCCGCAGCGGGGGTCCTGGTCCCCAGTGGGGACCGTCCAGGACCGACCGAGGCGGCAGCCGAGACCACACGTCATCGATGATGACCTCCCGCCTCAGTGCTTCAGGCAGGAGTAGTCCGGCACGTCGTGATACTTCTTTCTAAGCTCCTCCAGCTTCTCCAGGGGCACGCCCTCCCCGGCGCGGCGGCCGCAGCGAGGGCAAACATCATCGATGATGCCGTTGTAGCCGCACACCGGGTCCCGGTCCACCGGGTGGTTCACAGAGCCGTAGCCGATGCCCGCCTCCTTCATGCAGCGGATGACGCTCTCAAAGGCATCGATGTTCTTGCACACGTCCCCGTCCAGCTCCACGTAGCTGATGTGGCCGGCGTTGGTCAGGGCGTGGAAGGGGGCCTCCTTCTGGATCTTCTCAAAGGCGCTGATGGGATAGTACACCGGGATGTGGAAGGAGTTGGTGTAGTACTCCCGGTCGGTGACGCCGGGGATTTTCCCAAACTTTTTCTGGTCGATGCGGACAAAGCGGCCGGACAGGCCTTCGGCGGGAGTGGCCAGCAGGGTGAAGTTGAGGCCCGTCTCCTGGGATTTGTCGTCCATGCGGCGGCGCATGTAGGAGATGATCTCGTACCCCAGCTTGTAGCTTTCCTCGCTCTCGCCGTGGTGCTTGCCGGTGAGGGCCACAAGGGTCTCCGCCAGGCCGATGAAGCCGATGGAGAGGGTGCCATGCTTGAGCACTTCGGCCACGGAGTCGTTGCGGTCCAAGGTGTCGGAATCGATCCAAACCCCCTGCCCCATGAGGAAGGGGTAGTTATAGGCCTTTTTGCTGCACTGGATCTTGAACCGGTGCAGCAGCTGCTCGATGCACAGGTCGATGCGCTCGTCCAGGATCTCGTAGAACTTCTTCAGGTCCTTTCCGGCCTCGATGCCGATCCGGGGCAGGTTGATGGAGGTAAAGCTCAGGTTGCCCCGGCCGCAGGTGACCTCCCGGTCCTTGTCGTGGACGTTGCCCATCACCCGGGTGCGGCAGCCCATGTAGGCCACCTCGCTGTCGTAGTCGCCGGGCTTGTAGTATTGCAGGTTAAAGGGCGCGTCCAAAAAGCTGAAGTTGGGAAACAGCCGCTTGGCGGAAACCCGCATGGCCAGCTTGAACAGGTCGTAGTTGGGGTCGCCCTCGTTGTAGTTGACGCCTTCCTTCACTTTGAAGATCTGTACGGGGAAAATAGGGGTTTCTCCGTCGCCCAGGCCTGCGTCGGTGGCAAGCAGAAGGTTGCGGATGACCATGCGGCCCTGCTCGGAGGTGTCGGTGCCGTAGTTCAGGGAGCTGAAGGGCACCTGGGCGCCGGCCCGGGAGTTCATGGTGTTCAGGTTGTGGACCAGGGCCTCCATGGCCTGGTAGGTGGCCTTGTCCGTCTCCCGCCAGGCGGTGTCCCGGGCGTAGCGGGCAGCCTTTTGGGCCTCGGCCTCCGAGATCTCCTCGAAGCCGTTCTCCCGCTGGTGCCGGGGCAGGTACTGGGCAAACTCCTTCCCGTAGCGGAGGGCCTCGTCCATGCAGACCTTGTCCCCCAGGGTCTCCCGGACGTTCTGGATCATGGCCCGGGCGTCCTCAAAGGCCATGCCCCGCTCGATCTGGAAAAACTGGACCAGGGCCTGGAAGTACTCTTTGGAGAAGGTCTTGTCCACACCCTGGGCCATGGCGTAGTCAAAGTTGGGCACGCTCTGGCCGCCGTGCATCTCATTCTGGTTGGCCTGGATGGCGATGCAGGCCAGGGCCGCGTAGCTGGTGATGGCGTTGGGCTCCCGCAGGTAGCCGTGGCCGGTGGAGAAGCCGTTGTGGAACAGCCTGATCAAATCGATCTGGCAGCAGGTCTCGGTGAGGGTGTAGAAATCCTTGTCGTGGATGTGGATCTGCCCCTCGGCGTGGGCCTTGGCGATGTGGGGGGGGATGACGTATTTGTCGTAAAAGCTCTTGGCCCCCTCAGAGCCATACTTGAGCATGGTGCCCATGGCGGTGTCGGCGTTGATGTTGGCATTTTCCCGCTTGAGGTCTGCGTCCTCGGCGGGGACAAAGGTCAGGGCGGAATAGATCTTCACCAGCTCGTCGTCCATCTCCCGCAGCTTCTGGTGCTCGGCCCGGTAGAGGATGTACGCCTTGGCGGTCTTGGCGTAGTCGGCGGCGATCAGCCGCTCCTCCACCACGTCCTGGGTCTGCTCCACGGTGGGGATGCCCCCCCGCCTCTCCAGCTCCTTGACCACAGAGCGGGTCAGCTCGTCCAGCTGCTGGTCGGTCATCTTCTCCGTGGCGTTGCGGACGTTGGCCTTAAAAATGGCGCCGCGTATTTTGGAAGCGTCAAAGGGAACCTTTTCCCCGCTGCGCTTGACGATGGTTTTCAGCATGGTTCTTTTCCTCTTCCTTTCCCGTATTCGCATGCCCGGGCTCTCTTCTCCGGGGGCTTCCCCCTTTTGGGGGAGAACGGTTCCTATTATAGAGCATCCCTGCCCCTCTGTCAACCGCCTGGGCACAATATCTTGTGTTTTGAATAATTATTCTCTTGATATGCCCCAAAATATATGCCCCCGGCCGCTGTGTTTCACAGGCTGCAGGGGGCGTTTTATCAAGCTGTTTCGGGGTTTACTCCCCTTCTGCCTCATGTTCCACAACCTGGATGGAGAGCTCCTCCAGCTGGGCCGGGGTCACCGGGGCGGGGGCGTTCATCATCAGGTCCTGGGCGCTCTTGTTCATGGGGAAGGCGATGACTTCCCGGATGGAGCTCTCGCCGGTGAGGAGCATGACCATCCGGTCCACGCCGGGAGCGATGCCCGCGTGGGGAGGCGCGCCGTAGCAGAAGGCGTTGTACATAGCCGGGAACTTCTGCTTCACGTCCTCCTCGCCCAGGCCCACCAGCTCGAAGGCCTTGACCATGATCTCCGGGTCGTGATTCCGCACGGCGCCGGAGGAAAGCTCCACGCCGTTGCACACCAAATCGTACTGCTCGGCCAGGATGGACAGGGGGTCCAGCTCCCCCCGCTCGGCCTTCTCCAGGGCCTCCAGGCCGCCGGAAGGCATGGAGAAGGGGTTGTGGCAGAACTCCAGCTGGCCGCTCTCCTCGCCGATCTCAAACATGGGGAAGTCCACAATCCAGCAGAACTCGTACCGCTCCTTATCCATATGGCCCTGGCACTGGGCGCCGGCCAGCTTGACCATGACGCCGGAGGTCTTCCACACCTGGCTCCGGGTCCCGGCGCACAGGAGCACCAGGGTGTCGTTTGCCAGGGAGAGGCTCTCCTTCACCCCGGCGGCCAGGGCCGGGTCGGCGTTGAGGAACTTGGCGATGCCGCCCACAATCTCCCCCTTGTCGTCCACCCGGAACCAGTAGGGCTTCTGGCCCGCCTGGACCTCCACGTCGGCGCAGAGCTTGTCGATGGCCTTCCGGGTCAGGGTGCAGCCGGACACCGGCACAGCCTTGATGAGGGCGCCGCCCTCAAAGGGCCCAAAGCCGCAGCTGGAAAGGAGCTCCGTCACGTCCTTGACCCGCAGGTCGATTCGCAGGTCCGGCTTGTCGGAGCCGAACTCCTCCATGGCCTGGAGGTAGGGGATGCGCACAAAGGGAGCCTGAGAGGCGGTGTGGTAGGCGCCGTACCGGGCGAAGATGGGGGGCAGAACCTGCTCCATCACGGCGAACACGTCCTCCTGGCCGGCGAAGGCCATCTCCATATCCAGCTGGTAGAACTCCCCGGGGGACCGGTCCCCCCGGGCGTCCTCGTCCCGGAAGCAGGGGGCGATCTGGAAATACTTGTCAAACCCAGAGGCCATCAGCAGCTGCTTGAACTGCTGGGGTGCCTGGGGCAGGGCGTAGAACTTCCCCGGATGCTTGCGGGAGGGCACCAGGTAGTCTCTGGCCCCCTCGGGGGAGGAGGCGGTGAGGATGGGGGTGGTGATCTCCAAAAAGCCCTGGGCTTCCATGGCCCGGCGCAGCTGAGACACCACCTGGCTGCGCAGCACGATGTTCCCGCCCACAGCGGGGTTTCTCAGGTCCAGGTAGCGGTATTTCAAACGGGCGTCCTCCCCGGCGTCCCGGGAGTAGTTGATCTCGAAGGGCAGCTCGTTATACTGGCAGCGGCCCAGCACCTGGATCTTCTCCGGCACCACCTCGATGTCGCCGGTGGGCAGCTTGGGGTTCTTGCTGGCCCGCTCCCGCACCGGCCCGGTGACGGCGATGACGCTCTCTTTGTGGATGGCCTTGGCCTTGGCCATCATGTCCTCTGTCTCGATGACCACCTGGGTGGTGCCGTGCAGGTCCCGCAGCACCAGAAAGCCCAGGTTGCTCCCCACTTCCCGCAGGTTCTCCAGCCACCCGGCAATGGTGACGGTCTCTCCCACGTTTGCCATGCGGAGCTCCCCGCAGGTGTGGGTGCGATACTTTGTCTTGGTCATAGGTCCCTTCTCTTCCTTTCCTCTGTTGTGGGGTGACTTACCCTTCTACGATGACCGTGCCCTCTCCCCGGGCGTCTAAGCCCTGGCGGATCAGCCCGGCGGCCTCCTCCACGGAGACCATCTGCTGCTCTCCGGTCCGCATGTCCTTTACCGAGCAAGCGTTAGCGGCGATCTCATCCTCCCCCAGGAACAGGGCGTAGGGGATGCCCAGCTTGTCGGCGTAGGACATTTTCGCCTTGAACTTCTTCTGCTCGCAGTAGAGCTGGGTGCGGATGCCCTGTTCCCGCAGCCGGGTGGCCAGCTGGATGGCGGGGGTCAGGTCCTGGGTCATGGGCAGGATGAGGGCGTCCGCCGGGGCGGTGTTCAGGCTATCGTTGAGCAGGCCCTGCTCCCCCAGCACGTAGAACAGCCGGGTCAGCCCGATGGAGATGCCCACCCCGGGCAGCTGCTTTTCAATGTAGTACTCCGCCAGGTTGTCGTACCGGCCGCCGGAGCAGATGGAGCCGATCTCCGGGTGGTCCAGCATCTGGGTCTCGTAGACGGTGCCGGTGTAGTAGTCCAGCCCCCGGGCGATGGTCAGGTCCACGGCGAAGTTCTCCTGGGGCACCCCAAAGGCGGAGAGGTACCGGGTCACGGCGGACAGCTCCTCCAGGCCCTGGTCAAGCAGCGCGCTGCGGCCCCGGTAGCTCTCCAGGGCGGCCAGCACCTCTTGGTTGGTGCCGGTGATGGCCATAAAGTCCAGGATGGCTTTGGCCTGCTCCCCGGAAAGGCCCAGGTCTTCGGTGAGGATCTCCCCCACCTTCTCCGGGCCGATTTTCTCCAGCTTGTCCACGGTGCGCATAATGTCCCCGGACTGCCCTTCCAGCCCCAAGGACTGGTAGAAGCCGGAGAGCACCTTCCGGTTGTTCACCCGAATCTGGAAGCGCTTGAGCCCCAGGGCGGTGAAGGTCTTGTAGATGATGGAGGGGATCTCCGCCTCGTTGACGATGTCCAGCTTCCCGTCCCCGATGATGTCGATGTCCGCCTGGTAGAACTCCCGGAACCGGCCCCGCTGGGCCCGCTCTCCCCGGTAGACCTTGCCGATCTGGTACCGGCGGAAGGGGAAGGAGAGCTCCCCGTAGTGGAGGGCCACGTACTTGGCCAGGGGCACGGTCAGGTCAAAGCGAAGGGCCAGGTCGCTGTCCCCCTTCTGAAAGCGGTAAATCTGCTTCTCTGTCTCCCCGCCGCCCTTGGCCAGCAGCACCTCGGCGGACTCGATGGCCGGGGTGTCCAGAGGGGTGAACCCGTAGAGGGAGTAGGTCTTTCTCAAAATCTCCATAATCCGCTCCATCTGCACCTGGGGCGCCGGGAGCAGCTCCATAAAGCCGGAGAGGGTTCGTGGTTTGATTGCCATACAAACGCCATTCCTTTCTTCTATCGTAATCGTCGGTTGCCGGCCCTACGGGCCGCTCACGGGGTTTGGTGGCCGATCCCGCCGCTCCCCAGGTAACGCATCTCATACTTTTCCAGCGCCTTGCCCAGGGCGGTTTCCCCATCTATCCCCAGGGCCTGGCTGAGGCACAACAGGGAGAAAAAGCAGTCCCCCAGCTCCTCCTCCAGGCAGGGCGATGGGGCAAAGGGCTTTGCCCCATAGTCTGTAGATTTGAGCACCTCTTTGGCCAGTTCCCCCACCTCCGAGGCCAGGTCCAGCATTCGCACCTGGGGGTCGGCCCCCAGGCCCCAGCGGACCATCCGCTGGCGCACCAGCTCTTGGGATTGTTTCATGGGCTTCCTCCTGTGCGGCAACAAAAAAGGCCTCCCCCCTGAAGACGCGGCGAACTAAGGCCGTGCCAGGGACGAAGGTCTTCTCCGTGGTGCCACCCTGCTTTAAAGGCGGCAAGCCGCCTTCCTTGTTTCTTCTGTTTTGGCTGGCGGGCGTCTTTCCTC
>CALWIE010000051.1 GCA_944380625.1 uncultured Clostridia bacterium | reverse complement strand
TTGGCAGCCAGCTTGCAGCCCGGGCCGATGACGGCCACGCCCCAGTCGTCTTTGTTTTCCATGTCCTCAGGCCGCTGGCCCACCACGGAGTTGGCCCCTACCACAGAGTTCTCCGCCACAATGGCGTACTGTACGGTGGCGCCCTCTTCAATACGGGCGCCGGGCATGATGATAGAATCCCGCACCACAGCGCCGGGAGCTACATACACGCCCGCAAACAGCACGGAGAAGTCCACCTCGCCGTAGACGTTGCAGCCCTCTGCCGCCAGGGAGTTCTGGATGGCGGCTCCCTTGGCCACATAATGGGGCGGCATCACCGGGTTGCGGGAATAGATGCGCCACTCAGGGTCGTTCAAATCCAGGGGCACATTGGGATCCAGCAGGTCCATGTTGGACTCCCACAAGCTCTCAATGGTGCCCACGTCTTTCCAGTACCCCTCAAACCGGTAGGCGTACATGCTCTCACCAGCATTGAGCATGGCAGGCAGCACGTTTTTGCCGAAGTCGTTCTGGCTCTTGGGGTCCTCTTCGTCCTCTTCCAGGTACTTGCGCAGTTTCTCCCAGGTGAAAACATAGATGCCCATGGACGCCTTGTTGCTCTTGGGCTTTTTAGGCTTTTCATCGAACTCGTAGATGGAGCCGTCCTCGTTGGTGTTCAAAATGCCAAAGCGGGAGGCCTCCGCCATGGGCACCTCGTACACGGCGATGGTGCAGGCGGCGTTTGTCTCCTGGTGGAAGGAGATCATCTTGGAGTAGTCCATCTTGTAGATGTGGTCGCCGGAGAGGACCACCACATAGTCGGGATTGTACCGCTCGATAAAGGGGATGTTCTGGTAGATGGCGTTGGCGGTGCCCTTGTACCAGTCGGTCTTTTTCTGCTTCTGGTAGGGGGGCAGCACGTGTACGCCGGCGTTGTTGCTGTCCAGGTCCCAGGGCTGGCCGTTTCCAATGTAGTCGTTGAGCTCCAGCGGCTGGTACTGGGTGAGCACGCCCACCGTCTCAATGCCGGAGTTCACGCAGTTGGAAAGGGGAAAATCGATGATGCGGTACTTGCCGCCAAAGGGCACCGCGGGCTTGGCGAGGTTCTTCGTCAAGACACCCAGGCGGCTGCCCTGGCCGCCGGCAAGCAGCATGGCCACAACCTCTTGTTTGGGTAACATTTTAGCGTCCTCCTAATTCTCAATAATATTGCAAAAGCAGCGCCTTCCCCGGGGGGACATCCCGGGGCGGGATGCTTCTCCTGACAGCTTTTAGGCCTTTTTCTGGGTGGTTTTCTTGGGGGAGGCCTTTTTCTGGGGGGCCTTTTTAGCCTCGGCCGCCGGCTTTTTCTGGGGGGCCTTGCGGGCCCGCTTGGGGGTCTTCCTCACGCACTCCAGGAAGAACACCGAGCACCCTGGCAGGGTCAGGGACAGGCCCTGGTCGCAGCCGTGCATGGGCACGTCCTGGGTTTTGATGGCCTTCCCGTTGGTGACGCCCCCGCCGCCGAACTCCTTTTGGTCGGAGGAGAAGACCTCTGCCCAGGTGCCCCTAAAGGGCACGCCGATGCAGTAGTTCTCCCGCTGGACAGGGACGAAATTGCACACCGCCACCAGCTCGCGGCCGTCCTTTGCCTTGCGGCGGAAGGCGATGACGCTCTGCTGGTAGTCGTCGTTGGAGATCCACTCGAAGCCCTCCCAGGAGAAGTCGATCTCCCACAGCTCGGGCCGGCTGAGATAGAAGTGGTTGACGGCCTTGAAGAAGGCCTGGGCCTGCCGGTGCTCCTCGTACTGCAAAAGGTCCCACTCCAGCTCCTTTTCAAAGTTCCACTCGTTCTTCTGGGCAAACTCCGTGCCCATGAACTGGAGCTTCTTGCCCGGGTGGGCCATCATATAGCTGACAAAGGCCCGCATCTGGTCGGCCTTCATCTTGTCGTCCCCGGGCATTTTATTGATGAGGGACCCCTTCCCGTAGACCACCTCGTCGTGGGAGATGGGCAGGATGAAGTTTTCGGAAAAGGCGTAGAAGAAGGAGAAGGTCAGGGCGTCGTGGTTGCCGCTGCGGAACAGCGGGTCCAAAGACATGTAGCGGAGCATGTCGTTCATCCAGCCCATGTTCCACTTGTAGTTAAAGCCCAGGCCTCCCACGTAGGTGGGTTTGGAGACCAGGGGCCAGGAGGTGGACTCCTCGGCGATCATCATGCAGTGGGGCGCCTCGGCGAAGGCCGCCTCGTTGAGGGCCTGCAAAAAGGCCACGGCCTCGTAGTTTTCCTTGCCGCCGTCCTTGTTGGGGATCCACTCCCCGTCCCGGCGGTTGTAGTCCAGGTAGAGCATGGAGGCCACGGCGTCCGCCCGCGGGCCGTCGATGTGGAACTCCCGCAGCCAGTACACGGCGCTGGACATCAAAAAGCTCTGCACCTCGGGGCGGCCGTAGTCGAAGACCAGGGTGCCCCACTCCTTGTGCTCCCCCTTGCGGGGGTCTTCGTACTCGAAGCAGGGGGTGCCGTCAAAGGCGGCCAGGCCCGCGGCGTCCCGGGGGAAGTGGGCGGGGACCCAGTCCATGATGACCCCGATCCCCTCCTGGTGGCAGCGGTCCACAAAGCTCATAAAGTCCTTGGGCTGGCCGTAGCGGGAGGTGGGGGCGAAATAGCCCATCACCTGGTAGCCCCAGGAGCCGTCGTAGGGGTACTCGGTCAGGGGCATGAACTCGATGTGGGTAAAGCCCATCTCCTTTACGTAGGGGATGAGCTCCTCCGCCAGCTTGCCGTAGGAGAAGACGCTGCCGTCCTGGTATTTCCGCCAGGAGCCCGCGTGGACCTCGTAAATGTTCACAGGCTGCTCGTAGTGGGGCTTTTCCACCTTGTGGCGCAGCCAGTCCTGGTCGTGCCACTGAAAGCCCTCCAGCTCCACCCAGCGGGAGGCCGTGCCGGGACGGGTCTCCGCGTGGCGGGCGAAGGGGTCCGCCTTGTAGGTGTCCCGGCCCTGGGCAGTCTTGATGTAAAACTTATACAGCTCGAAGGGCTCGAAGACAAAGTCCGTGTAGCCCTCCCACACGGCGTCATCGATTTTATGCAGGGGGTATTTGGCCTTGTCCCAGTTGCAGAAATTGCCCACCAGGGAGACCTCCCGGGCGTGGGGCGCCCACACCCGGGCCACCATGCACTCCTTGCCATCGCGGGTGGCGCGGTGCAGGCCCAGGTACTCGTAGGCGCGCCGGTTCGTCCCGTTGCGGAACAGATAAAGCGGCAGGTTTTCCGGCTGTTTTTCGCCGCCGGCGGCTTTCAGGTTCTTCTCACGTTCCATGGTCTGAACGCTCCTTTCCCCAAAGAAACGGTTTCTTTGTAACCATCATAACATAAACAAAAAAAAATTCAAGTACTTTTTAGCTATTTGATTTAAATACTAGTAAAAATTTTTGCAATCTTTGTAATTCCTGAACAAATACGAGGGCAAGTTTCTGTATAACCCCACACGGCCCCTTGGGCGATTCTACCACAGGCCCCCTGGGGAATCCCGGCGGATCCTGCCGGGAGGCGAAAAAATGGCGCGCCGCGGCTTGGGCGGCGCGCCACAGGGCCCTTCTCGGGCCGGGGCTATTGGATGGGGAGAACCTCACGCACCAGGAGCCTGTCCCCCTCCACGGAGAAGCGCACCTCCATGCCCGCGAAGGCCATGCCGTACACCCGCTGGGGGTCCCGGTGGTAGGAGGGCCGGGGGTCCTGGGCGAGCACCCCCAGCAGGGCGGCCTGCTTTTCCGCCGGCACCTGTTCCAGGAGCTGGGGCGGGAAATCCACCTGCAGGCAGTCCTCCCGGTGGGGGTCGGAAAAGCCCCCCACCGCCTGGGGGCGGCAGTCGGCCAGGGGCACATAGGGCTTTATGTCGTAAATGGGGGTGCCGTCCAGCAGGTCCGCCCCCCGGACAAGGAGGGCCGGTCCGCCGGGGGCGGACCAATCGCCGCCCTCCAGCTTTACGCAGGAGAGGCCCAGGGGGTTGGGCCTAAAGGGGGAGCGGCTGGCGAACACCCCCACCCGCTGGTTGCCCCCCAGCCGCGGGGGCCGCACCGTGGGGGACCAGCCGCGGCTCTCTGTAAAGCACCACAGCAGCCACAGGTGGGAAAAACCCTCCAGCCCCCGGAAGGCCTCGGGGATCCGGTACTCCGGCAGAAATTCCACCCGGCCCGCAAGGTCCTCCACCAGGCCGCTCTGCCGGGGGATGCCGAACTTCTCTGGAAACTCCGTGCGGATGTGGGCGATGGGCCGCAGGGTCAGCTCCTCCCCCTTCAAAACAGGGGTTCTCCCAGCTCCGCCTCGGAGGCGAAGGGCCCGGGCAGGGGGTCCGGCCCCCGGTGGCGGCCGAAGTAGTCCCGGTCAAACTGGATGGGGCTGCCGTCGGGGTTTTCAAACTTCTCCTCGGGCTCGAAGGCCTCCCCCAAAAGCTCGGTGGAGACAAAGGGGGTCTTCACCGGGGGAAGCTTCCGGTACAGGTCCGTCTCCAGGGTGTAGCGTCCCCCCTCCTCCCGCAGGCGCAGGGAGACGGGGCCGGGGACCACCGTGGGATGCTCCTCCTTTTCCCAGGGCCTGGCCCCGCCGGCATACACGTTCCCCGCCGCCCACACAGGCAAGTGGGAGTAATACCGGTCGCTGGGCTCGGAGCCCATGCCGCAGTAGCCCTCGAACATCTTCTCCCACTCCGGAAGGGTGGGGTAGCCGTCGTAGGGGAAGGTGCCCGCCTCCACGTTGTTGTCGTCCCAGGGGTTGGGCTGGCCCTTGGACCGCCGGGAAAGCTCCTCCAGGGCGGGGTGCACCGGCTGCTGGACGAAGAGGTTGTTGTAAAAGCGCACGTCCCCGTGGAGGAAAGTCATAAAGCCCATCACCTCTGTCCGGTGAGGCACATGGTAGGGGGTGTACCGGGGGGAGGGCAGGTTGGGGGCCCCGTTGTCCGTGCCCCCACCCACGCAGGTCAGGGCCCCGGCGATCAGGTTGTGGACCACCGCCACCCCCTGGGCCGCCAGCTTCAGGGACCGGGGGGAGAGCAGGAGGTTGTTGTCGATGAGGGTGGGGCCGTGGGAGACCTCCACGAAGATGTCCTCCCCCATGCCCTGGAACTCCTCCGGGGCGGGGTGCTGGCTCAGGCAGGGCAGGGTGTTGTCGTGGAACAGGTTCTGGGTGACCCGGGTGCCCTGGGCCTGCCAGTCCAGCCACAGGCCCCGGGTGCAGTGGTGGATGTGGTTGCGGCGGTAGGTGACGTCGATGGCGGCGTGCATCTTGATGCCGCCGATCTCCGCGCCGGACAGGTTCTGCTTGTTGTTGATGTGGTGGATGTGGTTGTCCTCAATGAGGGAGAACACCCCGCCCAGATGGCCCACAATGCCTGTCTGGCCGCAGTCGTGGATGTTGCACCGGCGGATGATGTGGTGGCCGATGTTCTCCTTGGTCCAGCCCTGGATCTGGGCCAGGCAGATGCACTCCCGCTCGGTCTGGGTGCCGTCCTTGTACTTCTTGCGGAGCCACTTGTTGTCGTTTTCCGGCTGGAGGTATTTGCCCAGGGAGATGCCCGAGCACTTGGAGTCGGAGATCTCGCAGTCCTCGATGATCCACCCCTTGGCCCAGTGGGGGCCCACCATGCCCTCCTGATAGGCGGTGGGCGGGGCCCACTGGGTGGCCGCCTGCCGGATGACAAACCCGGACAGGGTGATGTAGTTTATCCCGGTCCTGCTGGGGTAAAAGCAGTTGCGGCGGACGTTGATCTCCACGGTCTCCCGGTTGGGGTCGGCCCCGTGGAAGTTGGCGTACAAAACCGTGCAGCCCTCCTCCTGGCAGGTGTACCACCGGTAGAGGGTGAACTCCGGGTCCCAAGAGGCCCGGTCCATCTGGGGGTGGAGGACCCCTTCCAGGTCCTCGGCCTCGTAGAGGGATTTGCCGTTTAGGTAGACCTCCCCGGTGTGGAAGGGCTTTTGGGGCACGTACCAGTCCCCTTCGATCAGGGTGGTGTAGGGGTTGTAGGCGCCGAACAGGCCGTTGGAGACCCGGGCCACCCACACGTCCCCCTCATAGGGCTGCCAGGACTTCACCACCTCTGCCCCGGTGATGACCGCGCCCCCGGGCACCTGGGAGCGGTAGGTGATGGGGCGGTCCTCCGAGGCGCCGCCCCGCTGGGGGTCCACCCACTCCCGGTAAAAGCCGGGCAGCACAAGGACCTCGTCCCCGGGGACGGCCGCCTGGGCCGCCTCGGAGATGGTCTGGAAGGGGGCCTCTTTCGAGCCGTCCCCGCTGCGCCTGACGCTGGCTGAAACATAGATCTTCAAGACAGATCCTCCCTTTACTAAAGAAATTCCCTTCTCCCCGCAGGCCGGGGAGCCGGGTCCCAGGGTGATTGTAGCACCGGCGGGAAGGGGTTGTCAACGGGGCCCGGCAGCCCCCGCAAAAAGGGCGCCCCGCCCAGAGAGGGGGAGCGCCCGGCAGCCGCCCCGGCAAGGTGAGCGGGGATCTTCACTTTTTCCGCACAAAGGCCTTTTTGGGCATCTTGCAGACCGGGCAGGTCCAGTCCACAGGGAGCTCTTCAAAGCCGAAGTTGGGGTCGCTGTACACATAGCCGCACACCGAGCAGACAAAGCTCTCGCCGCTGGACTTGTCAAAGGTCTTGGCCGGGGGCAGGTAGGTGGGGGAGTTTTTCGGGGAGGCCCCGCCCAGCTTCTCCACGTAGTACTGGTAGGTCATGGGGACGCCCACGGCCTCGTCGCTGCCGGCGGTGATCTCCGCGATGAAGACCTTTTGGCCCTGGGTCTCAGCCACGCTCTTGACCTGGCACAGGAACCAGCAGCAGGTGTTCTCCTTGATGACGGGGACCCCCTCCACCAACACCTTGTGGCGGATGCTCTCCAGCTTGTCCACGTGCCGGCCGGAGACAAACCCCAGGGCCCCAATGGCGGTGGCAGGGGTCTCCTGGGACAGCACGGAGATGGTGAAGACCCCCTCTTTCTCTATGCACTCGCAGCTGTAGTTTGCCTTGTTCATGGCCACCGCCACCAGGGGGGCCGAAGAGGGGGATGCCTTGGAGATCTGCATCACCGTGTTCACAATGCAGGCGTTGGGGCGGCTGCCGTCCTTTACGCCGATGGCGTACATGCCGTAGGAAAGGTTTCCCAGAACCATGGGTTTCACTGTGCGTACCTCCTTTTTTTACACATCATACGGGGCCTCAGGCCCCTGTATGCTTGATCTTTTCCCAATAGGCCCGAAAGGCCTGCTCGTTTTTGTTGTCCCCCCAGTGGTAATAGCGGGCCCCCAAGAGGGAGTCGGGCAGGTACTGCTGGGGCAGCCAGTGGTGGGGGGCGTCGTGGGGATATTGGTAAAACTGGCCCTTGCGCTCCACCTCGGCGGAGTCGAAGTGCTTGTTTTGCAGGTTCCGGGGGATGGGCCCGGCCCTTCCCGCCCGGATGTCGGCCACAGCCCTGTCCAAGGCCGCGTAGGCGGAGTTGGACTTGGGGGCCAGGGCCACCAGCACCGCCGCGTCCGCCAGGGGAATGCGGGCCTCGGGAAGGCCCACCATCAGGGCGATGTCCACTGCGGCCTTCGCGATGGGGATGATCTGGGGCCAGGCAAGGCCCACGTCCTCGCAGGCGCACACCAGCAGCCGCCGGCACACGGCGGGCAGGTCCCCGGCCTCCAGCAGGCGGCCCAGGTAATGGACGGTGGCGTCCGGGTCCGAGCCCCGCATGGACTTCTGGAAGGCGCTCATCAGGTCGTAGTGCTCGTCCCCGTTTTTGTCGTAGCGCATGGTGCTCTTCTGGGTCAGTTCCCGGGCGGCCTTCAGGGTGACCTCAATGTGGGGGCCGCCGCTGTCGCAGGCGACGGCGGAGAGCTCCACGGCGTTCATGGCCTTGCGCACATCCCCGCCGCAGTGGGAGGCGATGTGGGCGCACACCCCCTCCTCCGGCAGCACCGGGCGGTCCTCTTCCGAGAGGATCTGGAAGGCCCGCTCTACGGCCTTTTCGATTTCGGCGCTCTCCACGGGCTTGAACTCAAACACGGTGGAACGGCTTAAAATGGCGTTGTAGACGTAGAAATAGGGGTTCTCCGTGGTGGAGGCGATGAGGGTGATGGAGCCATTTTCCAAAAACTCCAAGAGGGTCTGCTGCTGCTTTTTGTTGAAGTACTGAATCTCGTCCAGGTAGAGGAGCACCCCGTTCACCCCTTCAAAGGTGCGGGTGCTGGCGGCGGCCGCCTTGATGTCCGCGGTGGAGGCGGTGGTGCCGTTGAGCTTTACCAGGTGCCGCCGGGTATTCTTGGCGATGAGGGAGGCCACAGTGGTCTTCCCCACCCCGGAGGGGCCGTAAAAGACCATGTTGGGCACTTCCCCGGACTCGATGATCTTCCGCAGGGCGCGGCCCGGCCCCAAAATGTGCTGCTGGCCCACCACCTGGTCCAAGGCGGTGGGGCGGACCCGGTCCGCCAAAGGCGCCGCCATGAAAAGCCCCCCTTCCCCACAAGTTTTCTGGATATGCCCTATTCTACCATCCTTTTTCCGAAAACGCAACCGATTTAAACAAACAAACGTTTGAGCTCACACCCGCAAAAAGCCGCCGGGAGACGTTCCTCCCAGCGGCCTCCTTGCCGTGTTTCCGAACGAGCCCCGTCAGGCAAGCCGGCAGCGCCGGCCCCTCTCAGGCATACAGGGGGTACTTTTGGCAGATGGCCTCCACCCGGTCCCGGATGGCCTGGACGCGCTCCTCAAAGCCCTCCTCCATGCACAGGGCGATGCAGGCGGCGACCTCGTCCATGTCCTCCTCCCGGAGGCCCCGGGTGGTGACGGCGGGGGTGCCCAGCCGCACGCCGCTGGTGGTGAAGGGGCTGCGCTTTTCCCCGGGGACGGTGTTCTTGTTGGCGGTGATGTACACCTCGTCCAGGCGGCGCTCCAGCTCCTTGCCGGTGAGCTCCGAGCCGGTCAGGTCGATGAGCATCAGGTGGTTGTCCGTGCCGCCGGAGACCAGCTTCACACCCCGGTCCAGCAGGCCCTGGGCCAGGGCCTGGGCGTTTTGCACCACCTGGCGGCCGTAGTCCTTAAAGGCGGGCTGCAGGGCCTCCCCCAGGCAGACGGCCTTGGCGGCGATGATGTGCATCAGGGGGCCGCCCTGGGTGCCGGGGAAAATGGCCTTGTCGATGGCTTTGGCGTACTCCTCCTTGCAGAGGATCAGGCCGCCCCGGGGGCCCCGGAGGGTCTTGTGGGTGGTGGTGGTGACCACGTCGGCCCAGGGCACCGGGTTCTGATGGACCCCGGCGGCCACCAGCCCGGCGATGTGGGCCATGTCCACCATGAGCTTGGCCCCGCAGGCGTCGGCGATCTGCCGGAACTTTTCAAAGTCGATGGCCCGGAGGAAGGCGCTGGCCCCGGCCACAATGAGTTTCGGCTTTACCTCCAAAGCCTGGGCCAGAAGTTTTTCGTAGTCGATGCGTCCGGTCTTCTCGTCCACGCCGTAGGCCACAAAGTTGTACAGCGCCCCGGACATGTTCACCGGGGAGCCGTGGGTCAGGTGGCCGCCCTCGGAGAGGTTCATGCCCAGCACCGTGTCCCCGGGCTGGAGCAGGGCAAAGTACACCGCCAGGTTGGCCTGGGCCCCGGAGTGGGGCTGGACATTGGCGTGCTGGGCCCCAAACAGCTCGCAGGCCCGGCTGCGGGCGATGTCCTCCACAACGTCCACGCACTGGCATCCCCCGTAGTATCGCTTGCCGGGATAGCCCTCGGCGTACTTGTTGGTGAGCACCGAGCCCATGGCGGCCATCACCGCCGGGGAGACAATGTTCTCTGAGGCGATCAGCTCCAGGTTCCGCCGCTGGCGGGCCAGCTCCCTCTCCATGGCCAGGCCCACCTCTGGGTCGCTTCCTGCCACAAAGCCGATGGTATCCATCAAATCGTTGAACATGGCGTTCGACTTCCTTTCTCTTTCAGCTTCCCGGCCGGGAGCGCCCCGCCCGTTTTCTCCCATTATACAGGAAATCCCCCCGTTTGACAATGGGAAAACCCGCCCCGGCTTGCCTTGGGGGCTGGGACATGCTACCATGAAAGGCGAAAGGAGGGATTCCTATGAATCCATGGACGATACGCCCCTTCCTCCCGGAGGACTGGCCCGCCCTGTGCGCCATCCACGACAGCGCCCGCCGGTAGGAGCTGGCCCTTGCAGGGCTCTCCGGCGCTTTCCGGCCCCTGGCCGATGTGGCGGAGGAAGAGGGCCTTTTGGAGTACCCCCACCTGGACGTGGCCTTGGCAAAGGGGGAACCGGTGGGCTTCTGCGCCTATTCGGAGGAGGAGCTGGCCTGGCTGTACGTCTCCCCCGCTTTCCAGCGCCAGGGCGTGGGCCGGGCATTGGCAGCCCGGGCCCTGGAGCGGGAACCGGGGATCTCTGCCATCGAGGTGCTGGCGGGCAACAGCCCGGCCCTGGCCCTCTACCGGAGCCTGGGCTTTGCGGTGAGGGAGACCCTCTCCGGCGCCATGCCGGGAAACGAAACCTTCCAAGTGCGGGTCCACCGCCTGGCCCCCCAGGGGGGACGGGCCTAGAAAAGCCCTTTTAGGATCCCCAGGACCAGCAGGTGGGCTGGGTAGAAGATATAGGGGACGTACCGGGGCAGGCGGCGTCCCCTCTTCCGGTTGTAGAGGGCCAGGGGCGCCGCCGCCAGCACCGCCCAGGCCTGAACAAAGCTCTGGTGGGCCAGGCAGTAGGCCGCCGTGCAGGCCCCCAGGGAGAGGCACGTCCCCGGGAGGTTCCCCCGCAGCCGGGAGAAGCACACCGCCAGCAGGACCCCGTAGGCGCCGTAGTCCAGGCCCAGGACCTCCGCCCCCGCCGCCAGGCCGGCGGCCCCCAGAAGCCCGAGGCCTCCCCGCCGGACCAAGGCCATGGCCAGCAGGGCGCAGAGGAGCTCGAAAAACACGTTCTGCACAGGGAGGGCCCGGAACCCCCCGTACACCAAAAGCTGGTAGGGCCCCTCGGAGAGAAGGGCGAAAACCCCCAGCCGGGCGGCATACCGGCGGCGGCTGGACGTGTGGGCAAAGCCCTC
>CALWIE010000050.1 GCA_944380625.1 uncultured Clostridia bacterium | reverse complement strand
CCGGAGGTGCCCTATCCCCTCTTTGTGGAGGAGGGCCTCTCCCGGCTTCTGCCCTTGGTGGAGCGGCAGGGGCAGGGGACACTTCCGGCCCGGTGGGCCTGCCTGCGGCTGCTGGAGGGGGACGCCTCCGGGCGCCTTTCGCCCCTCCGGCAGGAGGCCTCCATCGCCGGGATCCTGGAGGAGCTGTGGCGGGAACACGCCCCGGGGGAGTACTCGGACGCCGCCGCCCAGGGGCTGGCGGACCGGGCCGCCGTCCTGGCCCGGAAAGCCGTCCTGGGAGGAGGGCGGGGCTACAGCCCCCGGGACCGGGCCCTGGACCGGCTCCTCACCGGCCGGTGGACCGCCTTCCCCCTGATGGGCCTTTTGCTGCTCTTCCTCTTGTGGCTGACCATGGTGGGGGCAAACGTCCCCTCCCAGCTGTTGAGCCAAGGCTTTGCCCAGGTGGGGAGATGGCTGGAGGGCCTCTTTTCCGCCTGGGGCGCGCCGGAGTGGCTTTCCGGGGTGCTGCTGGAGGGGGCCTACACCACCCTCTCCTGGGTGGTGGCGGTGATGCTGCCTCCCATGGCGGTCTTCTTCCCCCTTTTCACGCTGCTGGAAGACCTGGGCTGCCTGCCCCGGATCGCCTTCAACCTGGACCGGTGCTTCCAGGCCTGCGGGGCCTGCGGGAAACAGGCCCTGACCTCCTGCATGGCCCTGGGCTGCAACGCGGCGGGAGTCACCGGCTGCCGGATTATCGACTCCCCACGGGAGCGGCTTGTGGCCCTTTTGACCAACAGCTTTATCCCCTGCAACGGGCGGCTGCCCCTGCTGGTCACCATGATCTCCCTGTTTTTCACCGCCGGCCAGGCCTCGGCGCAAGGGGCCCTGCTCCTGCTGGGGATGCTCCTGCTGGCGGCGGGAATGAGCCTTGCCGCCTCCAAACTCCTCTCGGCGACCCTTTTAAAGGGGGAGGCCTCCTCTTTCACGTTGGAACTGCCCCCCTACCGCAGGCCCCAAGTGGGGCAGGTGCTGGTGCGCTCGGTGCTAGACCGCACCCTTTTTGTCCTGGGGCGGGCGGCCGCTGTGGCGGCCCCGGCCGGGGTGGCCATCTGGTGTCTGGGGAACCTCTCCCCAGGAGGGGAGAGCCTGCTTTCCCGGGGAGCGGCCTTCCTGGACCCCTTCGCCCGGCTGCTGGGGCTGGACGGGGTGATCCTTCTGGCTTTTGCCCTGGCCCTGCCCGCCAACGAGCTGGTGCTGCCCCTGATCCTGATGGGATACCTCTCCCAGGGGGCTTTGGCGGACCCCGGAGACTTGAACCTGCTGGGCGGGCTGCTGGCGGAGAGGGGCTGGACCCAGGGCACCGCCCTGTGCGTGATGCTCTTCACCCTGTTCCACTGGCCCTGCTCCACCACCTGCCTGACCCTTCTAAAGGAGACAAAGAGCCTGCGGTGGACGGCCTGCGCCTTTCTCCTGCCCACCCTGTGGGGGATGGTCCTCTGCGCCCTGGCTGCCTTTTTCTGCCGCCTGGGAGGGCTGTGAATTCAGCGCCCGGCCCGGGCGGCCCTGCGGCGCTCCTTGCGGATTTGGTAGCGATCTTGGGCGGCCTCCCACTCCCGCTTTTCCTCCTCGGTGGTGAGCACCAGCCGGGGCACCTCCACCGGGTGCTCGTTCTCGTCCAGGGCCACCATGACAAGATACGCCACGTTGATGAGGCGCTTGTGGCCGTTTAGCTCCTCCACATAGGTGCGCACGCACACCTCCATGGAGGTCCGCCCGGTGTAGGTGACATAGCCGCACAGGACGATGGTCTCGTTGCCGTAGGCAGGGCCCTCAAAGCGCAGGTTGTCCACGGCGGCAGTGGTCACGTTGCAGTTGGAGTGCCGGCGGGCCACCACCCCCGCCACCACGTCGATCCACTCCATCAACCTGCCGCCGAACAGGCGCTTGTATCCGTTTAGGCTGGACTGGGATAAGATCTGCACCTGCTCGGTGTAGGAATCCCGGACATATTTTTCCATAGGTTTCTCCCTTTCTCAAAATGGGGCTCGTTTTTCTTCCCCGGTATTATACCCGAACCCTGTGCAGGATGCAATCGGGAGGGCTTGCAAAATGGCGGGGATGTACTATACTGAGCCCAAAGGGGGGCTGGGGTATGGCAAAAGAGTCTTTTCCAAAAAAGCTAGGGCTCACGCTGCTGCGATGGCTGGCCTATTTTCTTGCGGCCCTGGCCATTTCAGTCGTGCTCCGGATCGCCTTCACCGGGGCATTCCAGGGCTGGCCCCTGTTTTTCCGGACCCCGGAAGCGGAGGAGGTCCGCAGCGTGACAATCGTCCAGGCGTCCACAGGGGAAAGGCGGGAGATCGCCTCCCCCGGCCAGGACCTGGAGCTGGCGGTAAACCTGCTGGGAAATTTCCGCTACGTGCCCTTTTCCCAAGGGGAGGGGGAACCTGCCTACACCGTCTCCTACCTTCTGACAGACGGCCGCCGGCTGGAGGTGGGCGTCAACAAGACCTCGGTGTTTTACGAGGGGAAGTCCCACAGGCAAAGAGGAGCATCCCTGCCTTGGAACATTTTGGAAGATTACTTTTGACCGGAAAAAGGGAGGCTGAACCCCCACCATCCCGCCGGGAACCTGGGGTGACAAAATCTGACCAAAAGGGAGAGCGCTGCCTGAAAAAGGCGGCGCTTTTTGCGTATATCCTCCCCCCGGGGAGGCAAGATAGACCTAACCCCGAGACCCGCTCCCAGGGGAATGGGGCGGCGCTGCGCCCTGCCCAGCTCCCGAAGGGCGCGGGGGCCTTTCCCATAAAGCCGTATGGGCCGGGGCAAAGGCGCATATACTGAAAGCACACGCCCTTGCCCCGCCGTCAGGAAAGGAGGAATTGCCCATGATAAAGCTGAAACCGCTGGCCTTCCAGCTGCTCTTGAGCTTGGGGGCGGGAGGCCTTGCCGCCCTGCTCACCCGGGGATCTATGGAGGCCTACGGGAACCTTCGGCAGCCGCCCCTCTCCCCGCCGGGGTGGGTGTTCCCAGCGGTGTGGAGCCTCCTCTACCTGCTGATGGCCGTCGCGGCCTACCTGGTGTGGATGAAGGGCGGCCCCGGCAGGGACAGGGCCCTTGCCCTGTACGGGGCCCAGCTGGGGGCAAACTTCCTGTGGCCCCTGTTGTTTTTTACCCTGCAAAATTACGCCCTGGCCTTTTTCTGGCTGGTGCTGCTTTGGGGGCTGGTCCTCGTGACCATCTGGAGGTTTTACAAGGTGTCGCCGGCGGCGGGGCGGCTGCTCGTTCCCTATCTGGTTTGGGTCACCTTTGCCGGGTACTTAAACGCGGGGGTGTGGCTTTTAAACCCCTGATGTTTCCGAAAACAGCGGGGCCCCAGGGAAAACCCTGGGGCCCCGTTTTTTCAGGCTCCCTTGGGAAGCCTTTTTTCCAATTCACACAGTCCCCGGCGCAGGGGGTGGTACAAGAGCAGCGCCAGAAGGAAATTCCCCCCTGCGTGGACAAGGTCAAAGCTCAGGCCGCTGAGGATGAACGCCACAACCATCTGGACGCCCCCCACTGGGAAGTACGCCAGGGAGCAGAGGCTCCCAAAGGCCAGGCCGAACAGCCCGGAGAGAAGGGCCCACTGCCAGGCCCTTTTCATCCAGCGGAACAGCCAGGCCAGCAGCGCAAGCAAAGGCCAGATGTACAGGTACATGAACCACCAGATGCCAAAGCCGCCGTAGAGCAGCCCCTCCAGGAGAAGGAACACCCCCAGGGCCCCCACCACCCTTCTTCGGAACACCAGGGTGAACAGGATGACCAAAAGGCTCACCAGCTCTACGTTGGGCAGGGCGGCCAGGGCCTCTTTGGAGACCACCAGCACCGTGCCCATCATGGACATCAGGCACAGGTCCAGAAGGCGGGTTTTCATCAATAGCCCACAGTCAGGGTCAGCTCGAACACGTCCCCGTCGGAGATCTCCGTGGCGTCCGCCCCGTAGTTCCACACTTCGCCGCCCTTGGTCAGGCACCACCACTCCTGGTTGGAGTCGTCGGCGGCCTCCCCGTCCACGGCGGTGATGAACAGCCCGTAGGAGCTATCCTCCCCTTCGATCAGGCCCTCGGCCTCCAGGGCTTCGCCCAGGGTCCCGGCGGAGGTGGAGAGGGAAAACTCCTTCTCGCTGCCGTCCCCGTGGACCACCTTCAGGGTGATGGCCTTCTCCTGGACCTCCGAGTCCGTGGCGCCCCGGGGCTCAGGCTTCAGGGTGACGGCGCTCTCCTCCTGGGAGGAGAGGGCTTCCCCGGCCTGGGAGGAGGCGGCGGAGCCCCCCTGGGAGGAGGAGTCCCCGCAGCCGGCCATGAGGAAGGCTGCCAGCAGCAAGCTCAAGAGGAGGGCAGCCCCCCGCTTCCAGATGTGTTTTCTGTTTTTCATTGTCTGTTACCTCATTTCTAAAAGTTTAGATTTGAGGGACGGCGCCCCCAGGGCCCAGGGCGCTCTGGCGCCCGGCGCCTGGGCTTGGAGGCAGGAAAAACCGGCCGGGGGTCTCCCCCAGCCCTTCCTGTGCGGCGCGCCAAGAACCCGTGGCGGCGGCACGGCCAATCCGGGCAAGTCTTCCGGCTCAGGCATACAAGCGGCGCGTTTCGCCTTCCCAGGCAAAGGCCCAGTGGCTGCAAAGAAGGAGAAACCCTCCCTCTGGAAACGCCCCTCTGCCATCACGGCGACGGGTTCGCCGGGGATTTTCACCCCTGTTCCTGTGTTCGGCCACGGAGCCTATCCGTGGGCACCCGGAGTCCCAGCGGGCATAATCATACCCTATCGGGGAAATTTTGTCAAACCCCTGGGGAAAACCCCGGACATAAAAAGGCCGCCGTGGAAGGCCACAGCGGCTCTCTGCCTGTCTATTTCCGCAGGCTTTGGAAAAAATCCTGCAAAAGCTTTTTGCTCTCCCCTTCGAAAAAGCCCCGGTAGACCTCCGGCCGGTGGCTGTAGGGCAGGGCGAACAGGTCCGCCGCCGTGCCGCAGCAGCCGGCCCGCTCGTCGTCCGCCCCGTAGACCACCCGTCCGATGTGGGCGTTGATGAGGGCCCCGGTACACATGGGGCAGGGTTCCAGGGTCACGTACAGGGTGCAGCCTGTCAGCCGCCAGGTGCCCAGGGCCCGGCAGGCCTGGTGGATGGCCTCCAGCTCCGCGTGGGCCAGGGCGCTGCCCCCCGCCTCCCGGCGGTTGCGGCCCTCCCCCAGGACCCGGCCGTCCCGCTCCACCAGGGCGCCCACCGGCACCTCCCCGGCGGCGGCGGCCTCCCGGGCCAGCTCCAGGGCCCGGAGCATAAACTCCTTTTTGGGCAGGAAGACCGGCTCCAACATCATAGGACGACCCCCGCAAACAGGGTGTAGGCCCCCACCAGGCCCAGGGCCACCCAGAACATGGGGGCCCGGGCAAGGCTTAGGGCGCTCTCCCCGGCGCTGAGGGGCCAGGCAGGGACATCGGGGCGGGGCCCCAGGACCAGCCCCCGCCGGAAGACGAGGAGCACGGCCAGGGCGACGAGCCCCAGCCCGACGGGCACCAGCATCAGGGCCACGTCCACGGCCCCGGAGCAGGAGCCGAACAGGGCGTCCGTATGGCTGCCCACCACGGCGATGCCGTTGTTGAGCCCGTGGATCCACACGGTCAGCCACAGGTTGTTCGTCTTGGCGTACAGGAACCCGAACACCAGGCCGGAAAAGGTGGCAAACACCACCGTGGCGGGCTCCAGGTGGGCCATGCCGAAGATCAGGGCCGAGGCCACTATGGAAAAGCCCAGGCCGTACCGGCGCAGGGTGGAGAGGATGACCCCCCGGAAGGCGAACTCCTCCAAGAAGGGCACCAGCACCGCAGTCACGCCCAGCTCCAGAAGGATGGCCGGCAATCCCTGGGCAGAGGAGACATAGCCGGAGCTGCCCTCGTAGCCGAAGGCGGAAAAGAACTCCTGCACCGCCATGGCGGGGTAGTTGGAGAGCAGCACCAGGGCCAGGCCCGCCAGCACGCACAGGGCCCCGCCGGCAAAGCCCACCCTCTCAAACTTCAGGTAGTCCGAGAGGTCTTTCCTCAGGATCAGCAGGTACATCACGAAGGGCAGCGCCGTGGCCAGGGGAGCCAGCACCGCCGAAAGCCACAGGTACCCCATGGGGTCGATGGAGACGTCCACCCCTACCGCCATCAGCAAAAACAGCAGGGGCACCTGCCAGAAGAAGGACAGGGCCGTCTGGGCCAAGGTCAAAAGGCCCATGCGGTTCAGGGCCTGGGAGGCCGCCTTGGTCCGAAAACCGCCCCCGGAGGCCAGGGCATAAGGGGGCAGAAACACCGGCCCCGCCTGGGGCCCAGGGTTCGGAATGTATCCCGGAACGGGGGCCTGGGGCCCAGGGTTCGGAATGTACCCCGGAACGGGGGCCTGGGGCCCGGGGTTCGGGACGTACCCCGGAACGGGGGCCTGGGGTGGGCAGGGGCCGTAGTTCATGGGATCCATCTCCCTTCTACAGTTACAGAATTTGGCAGATCTTTTGGGAGAAGTCCGCCGGGTCCTCCAGGGCAATGCCCTCCAAAAGCAGGGCCTGGCCGTACAGGATCTCCGCGTAAAGCTTCAGGCGCTCCTTGTCCTCCTGGTACAGGGCGCACAGCCGGGCGAACACCGGGTGCCCGCCGTTTAGCTCCAGCACCCGCTGTGCCTTGACCTTCTCCTGGACGGGCATGGCGTTTAAGACCCTTTCCATTTCAGTGGAGATCGCCCCGTCGGTGGTGATGCAGGCCGGGTGGCTCTTGAGCTTTCCCGAGACCCGCACGTCCTTCACCTTGTCCCCCAGGGCCTCCTTCATAAACTGGAGCATGTCCTTGTTCTCCTGGGAGAGCTCCTTGGTCTTTTCCTTCTCCTCGTCGCTCTCCAGCTCCAGGTCGTCGGCGGAGATGTTTTTAAACTCCTTTTCCCCGTACTGCCCCAGCATCTTCAGGGCAAACTCGTCCACGTTGTCCGTCAGGCACAGCATCTCATAGCCCTTATCGGAAAGGGCCTCCGCCTGGGGCAGGCTCAAAACCCGCTCCACCGTCTCCCCGCAGCCGTAGTAGATGTACTTCTGCTCGGGCTTCATCCGGGAGACGTACTCCGAGAGGGTGGAGAGCTTTTTATCCTGGGAGGAGGTAAACAGCACCAGGTCTTTGAGCTCGTCCTTTTTGGCGCCGTAGCCCTCGTACATGCCGAACTTCAGCTGCAGGCCGAAGGCCTTCCAAAACTCCTCGTACTTCTCCCGGTCGTTTTGCAGCAGGGAGGAGAGCTCCGAGGCGATCTTTTTCTCCAGGCGGCCGGCGATGAGTTTGAGCTGCCGGTCGTGCTGGAGCATCTCCCGGGAGATGTTGAGGCTCAGGTCCTGGGAGTCCACCAGGCCCTTGACAAAGCTGAAGCAGTCGGGCAGCAGGTCGGGGCACTTGTCCATGATGAGCACGCCGCTGGCGTAGAGCTGCAGGCCCTTCTCGTACTCCCGGGTGTAGTAGTCCATGGGGGCGGTCTTGGGGATGAACAGCAGGGCCGTGTAGGTGGCGGCCCCCTCGGTGGAGGTGCGGATCACTTTGATGGGGTCCTGCCAGTCGAAGAACTTCTCCTTGTAGAAGGCGGAAAGCTCTTCGTCGGTCACCTCGGACCGGGACTTCTTCCAGAGGGGGGTCATGCTGTTGAGGGTCTCCACCTGGGTGTGGCTCTCGTACTCCGGCTCCTTGCCGTCGACGCCGGTGCCCTCTTTCAGGTGGGTGTGGGTCACCTCCATCTGGATGGGGTAGCGGATGTAGTCAGAATACCGCTTCACCAGGCCCCGGATGCGGAACTCGTCCAAAAACTCGCTGTAGCTCTCCTCCTCGGCGTCGGGCTTCAGGTGCAGGGTGATGGCGGTGCCGTGGCCCTCTTTGTCCCCGGGGGTGATCTCGTAGCCAGAGAGGCCCTCCGACTCCCAGTGCCAGGCCTCCTCAGAGCCAAAGGCCCGGGTGTCCACGGTGACCTTGTCGCTGACCATAAAGGCGGAGTAGAACCCCACGCCGAATTGGCCGATGATGTCCACATCCTCTTTCTTTTCGGCCTCCTGCTTGAACTGGAGGGAACCGCTCTTGGCGATGACGCCCAGGTTCTCGTCCAGCTCCTGCTGGGTCATGCCGATGCCGTTGTCGGCGATGGTGAGGGTGCGGGCGTCCTTGTCCACGTCGATGCGGATGGAGAAGTCCTCCCGGGAAAGGCCGGTGGCCCCGTCCTCCAAAGTACGGTAGTAGAGCTTGTCAATGGCGTCGCTGGCGTTGGAGATCAGCTCCCGGAGGAAAATCTCCTTGTGGGTGTAGATGGAGTTGATCATCAGGTCCAAAAGGCGCTTGGATTCTGCCTGAAATTCTTTCTTTGCCATGGTTTTCGATTACTTCCTTTCCAAAATAGAACAGACAGCCCAAAGGGCTGAGTGCAAACAAAAACATCAGCGGCCCGTCTCGAAGGGGTGCGCATCGTGAAAGCGGCGGTTGTTGAGGGCCTCTTTCTCCCGGATGGCCTCCTCCATGTCGATGCCGTAGAACTCCGCCAGGCACAGGGCGTAGTAGATCACATCCCACAGCTCCTCGTCCAGGGTGCCCTTGATGGGCTCTCCGGGCTTGCGGAACGCCCCGTGGGAAATGGCCCGGGAGACCTCTCCCACCTCTTCCACCAGCTTGCGGAAAAAGTCGCCGGCAGCTTGCTGTTCCCGCCTTTGGCGCGCCTCCCCCGGGGGCATGGACGCAACGGCCAAAAAGCCCAGGTCCTTCTGGCGCAGGTACTTTTGCAGGTATTTCACCGTGGTGTTGCCGTCCATAGGGGACCGCCCCTCTCTGTGTGGGATAACTCTATTATTGTAATACAAAACCGCCCTTTTCGCAAGGGCGGTCCTGGTTGGTTTACAATGCGGAAATATTCTGGCGCCGGTCATTTCAGCTCGGCGACAGTGACGCCCCTTTCGCCTTCGCCGTAGGTGCCCAGACGGAAGCTTTTCACCTGGGAGCAGCGGCGCAGGTACTGCTGGACAGCCGCCCGCAGCACCCCCGTGCCCTTGCCGTGGATGATGGTCACCTGGGAGAGGCGCATCCGAGCGGCCCGGTCCAGGAAGCTGTCCACCTCCATCAGAGCCTCCTCCACGGTCTGGCCCCGCAGGTCCAAGCTGGAAGAAGCCTCCGGCGTGGAGACGCTCTTGGTCACGGTGCGGCCAGGATTCTTCTTTTTCAGCTGC
>CALWIE010000049.1 GCA_944380625.1 uncultured Clostridia bacterium | reverse complement strand
ACTACGCCACCGCCCTGGCCAGGGCCCCCCGCCACGCCTATTCCGGCCAGTGCACCTACTGCGGCCACTGCGCCCCCTGCCCGGCGGGCATCGACATCGCCATGGTGAACAAGCTCCTGGATTTGGCTGCCATGCAGCCTCAGGTCCCCGCCACGGTGAAAGCCCACTACCAGGCCCTTCCCGTCACGGCCGCCGGCTGCATTGCCTGCCACGGCTGCGAGGGCCGCTGTCCCTCTGGGGTGAAGGTGGTGGAAAAAATGGAACAGGCCAAGGCCCTGCTGGGCTGAGGCCGCCCGCAGGGACTCTCAAAAAACGAGAATAATTCTTAAAAATACCCTTGACTTTTAGGAAAATCAAGGGTATACTAAGCATAACAAAAGCCCTAGGTCCGCCGTCCGGCGGCGGAAAAATCTTTTGAAGGAGGATGCGACCATGCCAGAACTGAAAGGCACAAAGACCGAGGCCAACCTGATGACCGCCTTTGCCGGGGAGTCCCAGGCCCGGAACAAGTACACCTACTACGCCTCCAAGGCCAAGAAGGACGGTTACGTCCAGATTGCCAACCTGTTTGAGGAGACTGCCAACAACGAGAAAGAGCACGCCAAAATGTGGTTTAAGCTCTTAAACGGCGGGATCGGCTCCACCATCGACAACCTGAAGGACGCCGCCGCCGGCGAGAACTACGAGTGGACCGACATGTACGCCGGCTTTGCCCAGACCGCCCGGGAAGAGGGCTTCGATGAGATCGCCGCCCTGTTCGAGGGCGTGGCCGCCATCGAGAAGGAGCACGAGGCCCGTTACCTCAAGCTGGTGGAGAACCTGGAGCAGGGCCTGGTCTTCTCCCGGGACGGGGACGTGGTCTGGCAGTGTCAGAACTGCGGCCACATCGTCATCGGCAAGAAGGCCCCGGAAGTTTGCCCTGTGTGCGCCCATCCCCAGGCCTACTTCGCCATCAAGGCCGATAATTATTGATCCCAAGCTTGTGAAATCCCCCCAGGGAAGCCCCTGGGGGGATTTTTTCTTTTCCAAGGCCTCGCATTCTGCGAACGAATGTTCTATAATAACTGCAAACGCATGTTCGAGAAAAGCGAGGAAGGAAGGGATTGCCGGGTGGATCTGTTTGAGAAGCTGAAAATCCTCACGGACGCCGCCAAGTACGACGTGGCCTGTACCTCCTCCGGGGCGGACCGGCGGGGCAGGCCGGGGGTGCTGGGCAACGCCGTGGCCGCCGGCCTCTGCCACAGCTTCGCCGCCGACGGCCGGTGCATCTCCCTTTTGAAGGTGCTCCTCTCCAACGACTGCGCCTATGACTGCGCCTACTGCGTCAACCGGCGTTCGGTGGAATGCCGCCGGGCCACCTTTACCCCGGAGGAGCTGTGCCGTCTGACCATGGAATTCTACCGTCGCAACTACATTGAAGGGCTGTTTCTCAGCTCCGCCGTGGTGCAAAGCCCCGACGCCACCTGCGAGAGGATGCTGGCTGTGTTGCGAAGGCTGCGGGAGGAGTGCCAGTTTGGGGGCTATGTCCACGTGAAGGCCATCCCCGGGGCCTCGGCGGAGCTCACCTACCGGCTGGGGCTCTACGCCGACCGGATGAGCGTGAACATCGAGCTGCCCAGCCAGAAGAGCCTGGGGCTTTTGGCTCCCCAGAAGAGCAAGGCGAAGATCTTGGGCCCCATGGGGCTCATCCGGGACGGTATCCGTCAGAACGGCCGGGAATTGGCCCTCTACCGGAAGGCCCCCCGCTTTGTGCCCGCGGGCCAGTCCACCCAGATGATCGTGGGGGCCACCCCCGAAAGCGACCGGCAGATCCTCCGGCTGGCCCAGGGACTGTACCGGCAGTATGGGCTCAAGCGGGTGTTTTTCTCCGCCTACATGCCGGTGGTCAGCGACCGGAACCTGCCCGCCCTGGGCACGCCCCCGCCCCTCCTGCGGGAGCACCGGCTTTACCAGGCGGACTGGCTGCTGCGGTTTTACGGCTTTTCCGCCGAGGAGATCTTGGACGAGGAGGCCCCCGATTTCGACCCCCTCTTGGACCCCAAGTGCCACTGGGCCCTGCGCCACATGGAGCTGTTCCCGGTGGAGGTGAACCATGCCCCCTATGAGATGCTCCTGCGGGTGCCGGGCATTGGGGTGAAGAGCGCCAGGGCCATCCGCTCCGCCCGGCGGTACGCCCTCCTGGACGGGGCGGCCCTGAAAAAGCTGGGGGTCTCCCTCAAGCGGGCCCGGTTTTTCCTCACCTGCCGGGGCAAGAGCCTCTCCCCCCTGCCCACGGACGACCCCCAGGTGGTGGCGGGCGCCCTGCGGGAGGGGGCGGCCTTCCACCGGACCCAGCTGCCCGGCGCGGGGGAGGCCCCCTGGCTGGAGGCCCCGGAGCAGCTCTCCCTGTTTTCGCCTACAAAGGAGGATCGGGTAAAATGCCTCACAGGACAGATGTGATCTACCGCTACGACGGGTCCTATCAAGGGTTTTTGTGCTGTGTGTTTCAGTGCTTTTTGGCAAAGGAGCTGCCGGTGGCCATCCGCCCCGCAGACGAGGCCCAGCAGAGCCTCTTCGGCCTGCGGGAGGTGCCCACCCGGGTGGATTGGGCCCAGCGGGTGGAGCGCTCCATCTCCCGGAAGATTTCCCCGGAGGCCCACCGGCTGGTGCGGGAGGGGTTCCTCACCTGCCTGCCGGACCGGGAGATGCTGTTGCTGCGGTTTTTGCTTTTGGGCTACCGGTACGGGGCCCGGGCCGCCCGCATGGATGCCCACCCGGCGGTGGCTCCCCTGCGCAAGGGGGTGCTCTCCCTGGAAAACGAGGCCCACCGGGTGCTGGAGTTTTTGCGCTTTTCCGACTGCGGGGAGTTCTTGGCCGCCCGCATTGCCCCGGAGAACCGGGTGCTTCCCCTGGCGGCGCCCCACTTCTGCGACCGCCTCCCCGGGGAGAGCTTTGTGATCTACGACGAGGCCCACGGGATGGGCTTTGTCCACCCCAAGGGGGAGAGGGGGGAGTTTTTCCAGGCGGAGGGGGTGGAGCTGCCGCCCCCCAGCGAGGCAGAGTCCCGCTGGCGGGACCTTTGGAAGGTCTTTTACCGCACCGTCGCCGTGGAGGGCCGCCGCAACCCCCAGCTGCGCCAAAGCCTGTGCCCCAAGCGCTACTGGCCCCAGATGGTGGAGATGGAGGGGCAGTGAGGAGGCGGAAGGCGCCCGCCCCATCCCGGCGAGGGGCTGCGGGGAGACGGGGCCTTTTTGTGGTCAAAACACGTCAAAATATGCCGTTTGGAAAAATAAGAAAGCCTAGCAACCACACCCGTAAACGGCGTAAATGCTAGGCTTTCTTTTGGAACATCGCAACAGTATAGATGCCGCCGCCTCCAAATCTGTACCCAAACCCAAATCGCAACCCAGCGCAAGCGGTTGCGATTTGGAGAGGAGGAGCGATGGAGTAAATGAGCGATGACGTTTGCTTTGAAAAAGAAAACGTCGTCGCGAACGATACGCAGTCCGCGACGACGTGGTGACCCATCGGGGATTCGAACCCCGGACACCTTGATTAAAAGTCAAGTGCTCTACCGACTGAGCTAATGAGTCAGACAGCTGCCCGCTCTGGGCAGCTTATTTATTATAGCAAGGAAATGGGGCCCTGTCAATGGAAAATCCCAATTTTACCGGGCCGTAAAGTGGAGCACCAGGCTGTCCCCGTCCCGGGGCTCCTCCCGGTCGTAGGAAGAGAGGTCCAGGCCCCCGTGCATGAGCAGGGCGCCGGAGTAGGCCCGGCCGGAGGCCTCTTCCACGTAGGTCTTTTCCGGATCCAGGCCGGGCAGGCGCAGGGGCCGGTACACGTTGGGGGGCTGGCGCATGATCACCCGGGTGAAGAGCATCTCCCCCTTGTCCGGGCTGACAAAGGCCCAGTCGCACAGGAAGGGGTCTTCCGTGGGGGAGGTGATCCGGTAGAAGTCCCCGTAGTGGATCAGGTCGTAGTACTTGTGGTAGTCGGCCACCTGGCGGACCACCTCCTTCCGCTCCTCGGGGGTGAGCTTGCGGGGGTCCAGCTCATAGCCGAAGGTGCCGCACAGGGCCACGGCCCCCCGGGTCTGGATGCCGGTGCGGGGGCTGGCGGACACGTGGGCCCCCAGGGAGGCGATGGGGTAGCACAGGGAGGCCCCAAACTGAATGCTCAGCCGCTCGATGGGGTCGGTGCAGTCGCTGGCCCAGATCTGGGGGGAGTAGTAGAGCATGCCCGGGTCAAAGCGCCCGCCGCCGGAGGAGCAGTTTTCCAGCAGGATGTGGGGGAAGGCGGTGGTGATCCGGTCCATCAGGTCGTAGACCCCCAGCACGTACCGGTGGAAGAACTCCCCTTGGCGCTCCGGGGGCAGGGCCGCGCTGGCGGCCTCGGTGATGTGCCGGTTGCAGTCCCACTTGATGTATTCGATGTTGTTTTTCGAGATCACGTCGTACATCTGCTGGAAGATGTTGTCCCGCACGTCCTGGCGGGTCATGTCCAGGACGCACTGGTAGCGGGAGATGGAGTGTTCCCGGCCCCGGGCGCGGATGGCCCAGTCCGGGTGGGCCCGGTACAGGCCGCTGTCGGGGTTTACCATCTCCGGCTCGTACCAGATGCCGAATTTGACCCCCAGGGCGTTGACCCGCTGGATCAGGCTGCCCAGGCCCCCTTTGAGCTTCTCCTCGTTGACCTGCCAGTCTCCCAGGGCCCGGTGGTCGTCGAAGCGGTTGCCAAACCAGCCGTCGTCCATCACCAGCATGTCGATGCCCAGGGCCTTGGCCTCCCGGGCGAACTCCACCAGCTTATCGTCGTCGAAGTCAAAGTAGGCCGCCTCCCAGCTGTTGATGAGCAGGGGGCGCTTTTTCTTGGTCCACTGGCTGCGGCACAGGTGGTCCAGGAAGAAGTGGTGGAAGGTGCGGCTCATGGCCCCCAGGCCCGCCTGGGAATAGGCCAGCACCGCCTCGGGGGACTGGAAGCACTCCCCGGGCTCCAGGCGCCAGCGGAACTCCTCGGGGTTGATCCCCAGGAGCACCCGGGGGCAGCCCCGGGTGTCCACCTCCACGTCGAAGGCGAAGTTGCCGCTGTAGACAAGGCTGAGCCCCAGGGCCTCGCCGGACTCCTCCCCGGCGCCCCGGGCCGCCAGGGCCAGGAAGGGGTTGTGGTTGGGGCCGGTCATGCCCCGCTTGGAGTGGATGGCCTGGATGCCGTGCTGCAAGGGGTGCCGGGCGGTGGTGTTTTCCTTGGCCCAGCGGCCGTACAGGTGGACCATGTCCCAGTCCATGGTGGGCAGGTCCAGGCAGGCGCTGTAGGCCCGCTCCAGGCTGACGGGGTGGGCGCCGGTGTTCTCCAGCCGGGCGCTCCGGGCGATGACGGGGTAGTCCTCAAAAACAGTGTAAAGAAGGGTGGCCTTCACCCCGGTGACGGCGTCCAGCAGCTCCACCTCCAGGGTCTGGGCGGCGCCCTCCCGGTCAAAGGTGGCGGGCAGGCCGGGGAGGCCCGGCTTGCCGGGATAGATTTTGTGGGAGACGTAGCGCAGGTCCGTGGCCGCGTCCCCGGCCTCCCCCCGCACGGAGAGGGCGCTGATGCGGAAATCCCCCGTGCCCCCGGCGGGGTACTCCAGGGGCTGGATGTCCAGGGAGAAGTAGGGATCCTCCACCTTGGGGTTGGAGGGGCTCAGGGAGTCGAACCACCCCCGGTACATCAAATAGGAGAGGTCCGTGTCCGGAATAGGGGCTCCGGCGTACAGGTGTACCAGGTAGTTTTCCCGGTAGACCATCATGGCGTAGGTAAAGCCTTTGGCGTCCAGCTTGAAGACCTTGCGGTCCGAGTCGTATAGGATGGGCATAGGGCTGCTCCTTTCTGGGTTTGTGAACATCTTAACACAGGGGCTTTGGGAAAGCAAGAGGGAAAATCCCTCCTTAGGAAAGCTTCTGGGAGAGCAGCGCCAGGTCCTGGGTGGTGAGGGCCCCGTCCCCGTCCAGGTCGGCGGCCCGGCGGTAGGGGGTGGAGAGGCCGTCCCCCTCCAAAAGCAGGGCTTGGGCCTCCTTCAGGTCCTGGCGGTTTACGGCGCCGTTGCCGTCACAGTCCCCGGGCACCACCAGGAGGAACTCCTCCCCGGCTGTGCTGGCGGACATGCCGGTGGCCAGGGCCCCGGAGCTCACCGGCTGGCCTTCCAGGTCCCGGACCAGGATGGTGTCCGGGGCATACCAGGCGGCCAGGTCTTCCACTGTGGTCCCCGCCGGGGCCAGCAGCCACTCCCCCTCTGGGGCGATCCCCTCCGGGGTGGAGGGACCAGGCGAGGCGGAAGGGGTGGCGCTGGGGGAGGGCGAGGGGCTCCCCGCCGGCGGGGGAGAGGCGCTGGGCGTGGGAGAAGGAGAGGTGGAAGGAGAGGGAGAGGGCGAGGGAGAAGGAGAGGGAGAGGGCGAGGGCGAGGGAGAAGGAGAAGGCGAAGGCGTAGGCGTGGGTGTGGAGCCCTGGCCCCCGCCCCCGGGGGTGAACAGGTACTGGCCGCCCTCCTGGGAGAGGACGCCCCCGCCGCAGAGGGCCCGCACCTCCCCTTGGACCCGGGCGCTGCCCAGGGTCTCCCCTTCCAGGGTGGACCAGGTCACCTGGCTGCCGGAGGCGGTGAGCAGGCGCCCTTCCCCGTCCAGGGCGGACAGGAGGGGGTCTGCGGGGGCCGTGCCCTTTTGGACAAAGGCCCCGCCCTCCCACCGGCAGACCCGGCCGAAGGCGTCCAGGAAGGCGTCCTCTCCCAGAAGGGCCGTGGGCGGCAGCAGGGAGGCCCCGGCGCTCCAGGAGCTCAGCTGGGGGGCGTCCGCAAAGTGGAGGCTGCCCCCTGCGAACAGGTACAGCCTGTCCCCCGGGGTGGTGGCCAGGAACTGGATGGCCCCCGGCCCGGGAAAGTCCGCCTTACGGGCCTGGGCCCCGTGGGGGTCCACCGCCCGCAGGGAGGCGGGGTCCTCCGGGGAGGTGAAATAAAAAACGCCCGTGCCGTCGCAGCCGGAGAGGGAGATCTCCTCCGGGGCGATGGGCAAGGGCCAGCTGTCGGATATTTCCAGGGAAGCGCCCCGGCGGGACAGGCGCAGCGTCCCCGCCTGGTTTTCCAAGGTGTAGAGGGAGCCGCCCCGCAGGGCCGCCCACAGTACAGGATGGGAGAGGGAGGCTTTCTCCAAAACCTCCCCGGTGGAGCTGTTTAGGGTGTAGAGGCCGGCGCCGTCCCCGGCGGCAGTCACAAGGCAGCAGGCGCCGTCCCACTCCCCCAGCAGGAGGACCTCCCCCTCTGCGGGGCAGACCTGGGACGCCTGGGGAGCGCCCTCCCCCAAAAACGCCAGCATGCACACCAGGGCCGCAGCGGCCAAAAGGGCGAGCAGCGGCCGGGAAAATCTCCTCCACAGGGGCGCGGCTTTCGGGGCCATGGTCATCCTCCTTTCCACTGGGTCACAGGCGGGATTCCTGCTCTTCAAAGAGCTCCCGGGACAGGGCCCGGTCCCCGGTGAGGGCGGCCAGCAGCAGCCGGTAGACCCCTTCTGGGTCCCGGTGGAAACGGTCCCGGACGCACTCCGCCTGGGCCCGGTCGGGCACGTACAAGGTGATGGACATGAGCTCCATGTCCCCGCCGGAGATGTGGCACTTCACCTGCCAGCCCCGGTCGGTCTCCTGGAGCTCCACCTGGTTTTCCCGTTGGGCGCGGGCCTGGGCCAGCAGGGATACGGCGGCCTCCAGGGCCTTGTCCCGCACGGAGAGGGGCAGGGTGGTGTCCAGGCTGCGGGCGATCTCCCTGCCCGTTTCGGTGACGGCGCAGGCGCCGTCCTCCTGGAGGAGGATGTTCCCCTGCTTTGCCAGGGCGGCCAGGGCGTCCTCCACCTCGAAGTAGTTGGCCAGGCCCTTTTCCTGGATCATCCGGGTCAAATCCCCTCGGGAGAGGGGCGCGCCGACGCTGGCCAGAATGTAGCACAGCAGGATGCGGATGTCGTTTTTGTGCCAGAGGCCGCCGGGTTCCACGCCGGCGGAAAAGGCGTCCTGTTTCATGGGCGGTGTCCTCCCTTCCCTAAAGAACTGAGACCAGTATAGCGGCTTTTGGGAAAAATCGCAAGGGGTGGGCTCACATCTGCTGAGTGGCGGCGCCCATCAGCTTCCGGTTCTTTACGATGACCACCAGCCGGAAGGCCAGGATGCTCCCCTCGGTGACGCTGGTGAGCACGCACAGGGACACCAAGCTGACGCCCCAGAACAGCCAGCACAAGGCCGCCCCCGCCAGGTATACAAAGGTGCCGAACACCACCGAGATGTTGGCGTATTTCGCCAGCCCCATGGCCCCCAGGGTGGGATAGCCCAGCACGTAGTTGGGGAAGCAGAACACCGCCACGGGCATCAAAAGCCGCAGGGGAAGGGTCACCTGGGCGCCCTCCGCCCCCAGCCAGAACACCAAAAGGGGCTCGGCAAAGACAAACACCACGGCGCACCCCAGCAGGATCACCGGGTAGACCAGGAGCATGGCCTTTTTAATCAGGCTGAAATTCCGGTGCTTCATCATGTGGGGATACAGGCTGTCCGCAATGGGGGACATGCCCGACCGGGCCGCGCCGACGACCTTGTCCGCGTTGGTGTAAAGGCCGGTGGCGGCAGAGCCCGCCAGGGCCCCCAGCAGGATGCCGTTTAGGTTGGAGTTGACGGACCCCGCCACCTTGGAGCGGAAAAACTGGGAGGAGTCCTTCAGCTCCATCCAGATCTCGTACCAGGTGACCCGGCAGAAGCGGACCCCCACCTTGCTAAACAGGTGCCAGTAGACAAACACCATGGCCCCCACGTTCCCCACCGCCGTGAACAGGGGCACCAAAAAGTAGTCCCCCGGCGCCCTGACAAAGAGGAAGATCATCAGGGTGGCGAAGAACTTGATGGCCACGGCCCGCACAGTGATGGTGGCCATCTGCTCCAGGCCCCGGTACATAAAGTCCGGCAAAAGGGCGTAGGTGCACACAGAGATGAGGTAGAAAGCGTACACCAGCACCTGGCCCATGTCCGGCAGGCTGGGGGCGATGAAGGCGAACAGGATCAAAAACGACAGGGCCATGAACAGGGCCTTGGAGAGGATGACGCAGGTGAGCACCTTGCACAGCACATCCCTGTCCTCCCGGAAGCGGGAGACCTTGGCCGTGGCCGAGTAGATAAACCCAAAGTCGATGAGGATTTGGAAGAAGTTGGTGGCGTATTGGGCCGCGCCCAGCACGCCGATGCGCTCCAGCCCCAGCACCCGCATCTGATAGCCTTGGGTCAAAAGGCCCAGGGCCATGTTGGAGAACTGGAGGATGTAGAGCATCAGGGTGTTTTCCAGCAGGCCGCCCCGGCGGCCGGCGATTTTTTCTCTCAGGCTCATAGGGTCTCCTTTCAGCCCAGGCGTTCCTTGAGATTAAACAGCAGGGCCGCCGCCCGGTACTGCCGCCGCTCCAGCAGGGCCAGGAGCAGCCGCTGGCTGCGGCTGAGCCGTGAAAGGTACTTGCATTGGCGGTAGCCGGGGAACTGGGCCTTCAGATAGGCGGAAAATTCCCCCAGAAGGGGGTGTTTCGGGTCCACTTGCAGCACCCGGGAGGAGGCGGCCAGGAACACGTGGAACAGGGTCAGGTAGCACAGCTCTTCCCGGTACTTCTCAAAAAGGCCCTTCTCCCGGAAGTAGCCCAGCAGATCCTCAAAAGCCAAGAGGATTTCCCGGTTCCGGTCCGCGTTTTGGTTTTTGGTGATGGAGCCCGCCCGGTTGAGGTAGTTGTACCCCACAAAGTCCAAAAAGACCAGCTGGTGGGCGGCTGCCATCAGTTTGGGGATGGTGCGCATGTCCTCGTACCACACCCGGGGCGGGAACAGCACCCCTGTGCGGAGAAAAAGCTCCCGGCGGTACAAGCGCACACAGGCGGAGGGCGCCGAGAGCAGCAGCTCCGGACGCTCCTCCAAGGCGGCGCCCTGGTTCTTGGGCACGTCCTCCAAAAACACCTGCAAGGTGTTGCCCGCCTCGTCCACCCACCGGTAGGCGAACATCACCAGGTCCGCCTCCTCCCGCAGGCCGGCCTCCAGGGCCTTCTCCAGGGTCTGGGGCTCAATCCAGTCGTCGCTGTCCACCAGCAGGACCCAGTCCCCCTGGGCCTTTGCAATGCCCGTGTTCCGGGCGCCGCCCAGGCCCTGGTTCTCCTGGTGGATGACCTGGATGCGCCCGTCCCGCCGGGCAAGGCTGTCGCACAGAGCCCCGCTGCCGTCGGTGGAGCCGTCGTCCACCAGCAGCAGCTCAAAATCCGGCTCGGTCTGGGCCAGGATGGAATCCACGCACTTTTCCAGATAGTTTTCCACATTGTAAACGGGCACGACCACCGTCGCCTTTGGCATAGAAAAAACCTCTTTCCCGGCCGCGCCCCCGGGGAAGCGGGGCGGCCCTTCCTGGATGTTTTCCCTATTATACACGCTGCGGGGAGAATTTGCAAACGGCCCTGCGGGAAAGGGGAGGGGGGAGAGAATTTTGGAAAAAGGGATTTTAACCCTTCCCTTTCTTCCCGGGGGTTGGTATAATAGGGGCAAGGACGGCGTCCAGGCGCCGACACCTTGGAACGGAATTTTAAACAGCAAGGAAGGAGTTTGCAGTATGGCTAAGATTATCGGCAGGCCCGCCCTGCCCAACATGCCCTGGCAGGACAAGCCCGAAGGGTTTACAAAGCCTGTGTGGCGCTACGACGGCAACCCCATCATCCAGAGAGACGCCATCCCCACCTCCAACAGCGTCTTCAACTCCGCAGTGGTCACCTTTGGCGACGCCTACGCCGGCGTGTTCCGCTGCGACAACCGGGGCGTGGAGATGGACATTTTCGCCGGCTTCTCCAAAGACGGCATCCACTGGGACATCAACCCCGAACCCATCGTCTTTGAGGGGGAGAAGGACGTGACCCGCAAGGAGTACCGCTACGACCCCCGGGTGTGCTTTATTGAGGACCGGTACTATGTCACCTGGTGCAACGGCTACCACGGCCCCACCATCGGCATCGGCTACACCTACGACTTTAAGACCTTCTACCAGCTGGAGAACGCCTTTTTGCCCTACAACCGCAACGGCGTGCTGTTCCCCCGGAAGATCAACGGGAAATACGCCATGGTGTCCCGGCCCAGCGACACCGGCCACACCCCCTTCGGCGACATCTTCTACAGCGAGAGCCCCGACATGACCTACTGGGGCAAGCACCGGTTCGTGTTCGGCACCGCCGGCGGCTGGCAGTCCAAGAAAGTGGGCCCCGGCCCCACCCCCATCGAGACCGACGAGGGGTGGCTGATGATCTACCACGGGGTGCTCAACTCCTGCAACGGCTTTGTGTACCGCTTCGGCGTGGCCCTGCTGGACATCGACCGCCCCTGGATCGTCAAGGAGCGGGGGAACTTCTACGTGTTCGGGCCCGAGGAGCAGTATGAGCTCACCGGCGACGTGCCCAACGTCACCTTCCCCTGCGCCACCCTTACCGACCCGGAGACCGGCCGCATCACCATCTACTACGGCGCCGCCGACACCGTCACGGGGCTGGCCTTCACCACCGTGGACGAACTGCTCTCCTACATGCGCAAGTACCCCATGGACGTGGGCGACCAGGAGAACAAGTAAGCGTTTTAAAACCCCGCGCCCCTGTCCCTTTGGACGGGGCGGGGACCAAAGGGGCTGCCGCGAAAGCGGCGGCCCCTTTTCGATTCCCGGTTGACCGGCAGGGCCCGGCATGGTACAATAACAAGGTGTGCTGCGCGCCTCCGGGCTCCGCCTGGCGGCCGTGATTCCGTAGAATAAAGGGAGCGTGAAATATATGGTGAAGATCCTTACGGACAGCTCCTGCGACCTGAGCCCCCAGCGGTGCCGGGAGCTGGGGGTGGAGATGCTGCCCATCACCGTGAATTTCGGGGAGGAGAGTTTCCGCGCCAACGTGGACATCTCCAACGAGGAGTTTTATGAGCGCCTGGCGGCGGCCCCGGAGCTGCCCAAAACCGCCCAGATCACCCCGGCCCAGTTTGAGAAGATCTTCGAGCCCTACAAGGAGAGCGGGGAGGATGTGGTGTGCCTGTTCATCTCCTCCAAGATGAGCGGCACCCTCCAGTCGGCCCGGGTGGCGAAAAACATCCTGGGGGCGGAGAACATCCTGCTGCCGGACACCCTCAACGTCACCTTCGCCCTGGCCCTCCTGGTGGAGGAGGCCTGCAAAATGCGGGACGCGGGGCTCTCCGGCGCCCAGATCGTGGAAAAGGTGGAGGAGCTCATCCCCCGCATCCGGCTGTTCGCCATGATCGAGGACCTGAAGTACCTGAAAATGGGCGGACGGCTCTCCGCCACCAGCGCCTTGGTGGCCAGCATTTTGGGCATCTGCCCCATCATCACCCTCAAGGACGGCCTGGTGGAGGTGGTGGGCAAGGCCCGGGGCAAGAAGGCGGCCTTTGCCTCCCTGCGCAAATTTGTGGAGAAGGAACCCATCTCCCGGGACTACTGCGTGACCCTGGGCCACGCCAACGTGCCGGAAAACTGCAAGGCCTTTGGCGAGTACATGGAGGACCTGCTGAAAAAGCGGGAGATCCACACGGTCTCCATCGGCAGCATTGTGGGCACCCACACCGGCCCGGGGGCCGTGGGGCTGGCCTACATCAAAAAGTAAAGGCGGGAAGATCCTGGCGCGCCCGGCAGGGCGCGCCTTGGCTTTCCCCTGGGAAGGGGGCGGTTCTGTGAAAATGGGAAAAGGGCGCCGGGCCCTGGCAGTCCTTGCGGCGGCTTTGGCCCTGGGGGCGGCGGCCGGGGTGTTCTTTGCCCTGAGGCCCCCCTGCCTTATTTGGGAGGCCACGGGCTTTTACTGCGGCGCCTGCGGCACCACCCGCATGGTAGAGGAACTGCTCCAGGGCCGGGTGGGGGCGGCCTTCCGGCAGAACCCCTACATGTTCTGGGCCCTTCCCCTGGGGGGGCTGTGGCTTATAGGGGAGGCGGCCTGCTTCGTCCGGGGCAGGCGGCCCCTTTGGAGACGGAAATGGATGCGGGCGGTCCTGGCAGCGGCAGTGGCTGCCGGGGTGGCGTTCACCGTGCTGCGGAACCTGCCCGGATTTGGCTTTTTAGGGCCCCTGTAAAAAAACCTTGACTTAAAGGCCACTTTATCCTGTATGATACAGGGGAAAGAATACTGTAGGCCCGGGGGAGAGCCCCGGGGCGAGGGAGGAATGGAAAATGGCAGACAGTTATTTGGGAGAGAGCATCAAAAAGCTGGGCTTCGGCCTGATGCGCCTGCCCATGAAGGGCGAAGAGATCGACATGGAGCAGACGAAGAGCATGGTGGACGCCTTTATGGAAAAGGGCTTTACCTATTTCGACACGGCCTATGTGTACATCGGCGGCAAGTCGGAGGTGGCCCTGAAGGAGGCCGTGGTGGACCGGTATCCCCGGGACAGCTTTCAGTGCGCCACCAAGCTGCCCCTGTGGGACCTAAAGGAGCCCGCCGAGATGGAAAAGGTGTTCCAGGAGAGCCTGGACCGGGCGGGGCTTTCCTACTATGACTTCTACCTGCTCCACGCCATGAGCGCCGAGCGGGTGAAGAAGGCGGACGAGCTGGGCGCCTGGGACTTTATGAAGAAGGTGAAGGCCGAAGGCCGGGCCAAGCACATTGGCTTCTCCTTCCACGACACCGCCGAGGCCCTGGAGGACATCCTCAAGGCCCATCCGGAGATGGAGTTTGTCCAGTTGCAGATCAACTACGTGGACTGGGAGAGCGAGTCGGTCCAGTCCCGCAAGTGCTACGAGGTGGCCCGCAAGTACAACAAGCCCGTCATCATCATGGAGCCTGTGCGGGGCGGGTCCCTGGCCATTATGCCCCCCCAGGTGCAGGAGGTCTTTAAAAAGGCCGAGCCGGAGATGAGCGTGGCCTCCTGGGCGGTGCGCTACTGCGCCTCCCTGGAGGGGATTTTGACGGTGCTCTCCGGCATGTCCACCCAGGAGCAGCTGGACAACAACGTCTCCTACATGGAGGACTTCAAGCCCCTGGACCAGGCCGAGCGGGCCACGGTCCAGCAGGTGGTGGACATTTTGAACAGCCTGCCCACCATTCCCTGCACCGCCTGCAAGTACTGCGTGGACGGATGTCCCCAGAAGATCAACATCCCCGGGATTTTCAAGGCCATGAACGACCTGACCCTGTACAACAACAAGGTCAACGCCCAGCGGGAGTACGGCAACGCCGTGAAGGACGGCGGCAAGGCGGGGGACTGCATCCAGTGCGGCGCCTGCGAGGCCCACTGCCCCCAGAAGATCCAGATCATCGAGACCCTGAAAAAGGCTGCGGCGGAGTTTGCCTGAGGCCAGGCCGCGGCAGGGGCGCGCGTGAGCGCGCCCCTTTTCTTTTTCCACAGCTTTGGGGGAGAACGCTGAAAAATGGGAAAATCCCGTCCCTTTTTTTCATGAATTTTGAGAAGCGCAGGGCTTGTATTCCCCTGCGCTTTACTTTTTTCCTTCAACTGTGCTATAATACCCTAGACTGTGAACGTGTATAAGTTATAATTTAGATCACTTTCATCCTAAGGACGGTTTTGCTATGCACACCATAAAAAAGCTGAAGCGGACCATCGTCTTTGTGCTGAAGCTGGCGCTGTTCGCCTCTCTATTTGGTATTTTCTTTGGCATTTTCGGCATCAATAACCCCTGGCTGTTCAACCTCTCCCGGACCACCGGCGTCACCATGGTGACCTTTGTGGTGATGGGCATCGCCCTGATGCAGGTCTACGGGGGCTACGCCATCGGCACCCAGAAGAGCCGGCCCATTGTCCACTCCATGGCCCTGGCCACCATCATCACCGACCTGGTGACCCACCTGCAGCTGTCCATTATGAACACCAGCGAGAAAAACAACGCCCACTTTGTCTACGAGACCCCGGAGCGGCTGCTGCTGGTGATCCTTTTGCAGCTGGTGGTGATCGTGTTTTTCGCCTATTTTGGCAACTATATCTACTTCTCCCTGGCGCCGCCGGAGAAGTGCTGCGTCCTGTCCTCCTCCCGGGAGAGCCTGGGGCACATCATCCCCAAAATCGACCGGTTCCGCAAGCAGTATGAAATCGACGAGATCGTCCGGTACGACGACCCCCAGGTGCTGGACGTGATCGCCCGCAACGACACAGTGTTCCTCTACGACGTGCCCCTCAGGGAGCGCAACCACTTGATCGAGTACTGCTACCAAAAGCAGAAGAACATCTACTACAACTTCGAGATGATCGACGTGGTCAGCCAGGGGGCCAAGTACCTGAACCTGGACGACAAGTCCCTGGTGATGTACACCGCCAAGGACCTGACCATGGAGCAGCGCATCGCCAAGCGCCTGATGGACCTGTTTCTCTCTGTGGTGGGACTGGTGATCACCAGCCCCATCATGCTGGCGTGCGCCATCGCCATCAAGGCCGAGGACGGGGGCCATGTGTTCTACAAGCAGAAACGCCTGACCAAGTACGGCCGGGTGTTCGAGGTGTATAAGTTCCGCACCATGAAGGAGAAAAACTCCATCCACAAGTCCGTTACGGAAAACGACGACCGGATCACCCGGGTGGGCAAATACCTGCGGAAGTTCCGCATCGACGAGCTGCCCCAGCTTTTGAACATCCTAAAGGGGGACATGACCGTGGTGGGCCCCCGTCCGGAGATGCTGGAAAACGTGGAGAAGTACACCGAAGAGCTGCCGGAGTTCTCCTACCGGCTGCGGATGAAGGCGGGCCTTACGGGCTTGGCCCAGATCTCCGGCAAGTACAACACCTCCCCCAAGGACAAGCTGGTGATGGATTTGATGTACATCGAGCACTACAGCATTTGGATGGACATCAAGCTGATCTTCCAGACCATCACCGTCTTCTTGAAGGCCTCGGAGAGCACAGAGGCTTTCGGCGCCCAGCAGGTCTTCGACTTTGACGAGGACCGGGGCCGCAAGCGGCGGGCTGCCAGAAGGCGGCGCGGGCAGAATCCAGGAAAGAAGGACTGAGCGGTATATGGCGATTCAGGAGTATTTGCGCCGGGTGTTCCCCGGCACCGGGGAAGAGTTCTTCCAAAAGGCGGGCAGGGCCATGCTGGAGGGGGAGCGCCTCTTTGTGGTCACCGCCAACCCGGAGATCCTCATGCGGGCCGACAACAGCCCGGAGATCCGCCGGCTGCTGCTGGACGAGGGGACGGCGGTGGTGCCCGACGGCATCAGCGTGGTGCGGGCCATGCAGCAGTTCTCCCTGCCGGTGAGGGAGCGCATCACCGGGGTGGACCTGGCCGAGCGCCTTTTGGGGCTGGCCGGGGAGCAGGGGAAGCGGGTCTATCTGCTGGGGGCCAAGGAAGAGGTGGTCTCCGCCCTGGCGAAAAAGCTGAAGCTCCAGCACCCCGGCATGGAGGTGCGCTTTAAAAACGGCTACGGCAAGGACAAGGACGCCGACTTTGAGGAGATTGTGAAATTCCAGCCGGACCTGGTCCTGGTGGCCCTGGGCGTGCCCGCCCAGGAGCTTTTGATCGCCCGGCACCTGGAACGCTTCCAGAAGGGGGTGTTCGTGGGGGTGGGCGGCTCCTTCGACGTGCTCTCCGGCAGCAAGCGCCGCGCCCCGGCCCTGTTTGTGAAGACCAACACCGAGTGGCTCTACCGGATCCTCCGGGAGCCCTCCCGGCTGGGCCGCTTTTATGAGAGCAACGTGAAATTCCTGGGAAAAGTCCGCAGGGAGAGCCGGGGATGAGCCCTTTGGGCCCTCTGTGTTAAGGGCTTGTCAGGAATTTGTAAGGGTTTTGTGAAGAAGAACGAGAGGATCACCGCGTATAGTGATGGAAGGATGGATACCCATGAAGAAGATCAAGGTCATGTCCGTGTTCGGCACCCGGCCGGAGACCATCAAAATGGCCCCCCTGGTCAAGGAGCTGGAGCGCCGGGAGGAGTTTGAAAGCCTGGTGTGCGTCACCGCCCAGCACCGGCAGATGCTGGACCAGGAGCTGGAGGCCTTTTCCATCGCCCCCGACTACGACCTGGACATCATGCAGCGGGGCCAGACCCTTTCCGACATCACGTCCCGGGTCCTGAAGGGGCTGGAGGGCGTGATCCAGAAAGAGCGGCCGGACATGGTCCTGGTCCACGGGGACACCACCACCACCTTTGCCGGGGCCCTGGCCGCTTACTACGGCCAGACCGCCGTGGGCCATGTGGAGGCCGGCCTGCGCACCTACGACAAGTACTCTCCCTTCCCCGAGGAGATGAACCGCCAGTTCGTGGGCTGTGTGGCGGACCTGCACTTCGCCCCCACTGAGGGCGCCAGGGACAACCTGCTGAAAGAGGGCAAACGGCCGGAGACCATCGTGGTCACCGGCAACACCGCCATCGACGCCTTAAAGA
>CALWIE010000048.1 GCA_944380625.1 uncultured Clostridia bacterium | reverse complement strand
GGGGCACACCACCTTGTTCTGCTTGTCCGTCAGCTCCTTGGCCACGGCGCTGCGCTGGTTGACCAGCTCGTCGATCTCCGCCATTTTGCCCACGGCCTCGGCGTCCTCGGCCAGGGTCTCCCGGCAGCTCTCGTACACATACTCGCCCAGGGCCTCATACCGCTTGCTGATCTCCGCGTTGAGCTCCGCCACGTTGATACGCAGCTTGGACACGTCCACGATCTGCCCGGCCTTCTTCCCCACGGCTTCCGCTGCGGATTTGGCGTTTATGACCACATCGTCTAAAATTCCCATACTCGCAAGTCCTCCTTTGTCAAGTGCAGTCTGTGGGGACGCCCGCGTCCCCTCTTTGACTCCATTATAGCGTATTTTCCCCGAAAGTCAAAGGCTTTTGCCTTTCAATTTTATTAAGAGTCCCTTACTTTTTGCCCTTTTACCCGGCGCACCCCTCGGGAAGGGGGCCTAAAAACTCCCGCAGCATGGAGTTATTAGGCACCAGGGCGGGGTCGATGGGCTCGAAGCGCATGAGCCTGGACTCCAGGTCCCTGGCTTTTTTGTAGTAGGGGCTGTCCGGGGCGATCTCCCGGAGCAGGGGGATGGTCTCCCCCCGCATGACGCAGGGCTCGTAAATGTGGATGGAGTTGACCGTGTAGTCCGCCGTCAGCCGGTAGGGGCGGATGTAGCGGTCCTCCCCCTTGACCACCTGGGACCACATGGCGATAGTCCCCTCCGGGGTGGTGCCCCGGAACTTCAGGTCCCGGACGATGCGCCGCACCAGGCGCAGGTCCATGGGGGAGATCACCTCCCCGTTGGCGGCCTTGATCTGCTGCTTGACGCTCACGTACAGCTTGACGCAGGAGCCCTCCGGCAGCTCTTTGGTGAACACCGGGTTCAGGCCGTGGATGCCCTCCACGATCACCATGTCCTCCGGGCCGATGGCGTAGTGCCGGGGTTCCCCGTCGGGCCTGCCCAGGGGGAAGTTGTAGCGGGGCACGGAAAACCGCCCGGTGGCGATGATGTCCAAAAGGCACCGCTGGACCGCCTCCACGTCCAGGGCCTTGACGGACTCATAGTCGAAGCCCCCGTCGGAGAGCTTGGGCGCCAGCCCCCGGCCCCGGTAGAAGTCGTCCAGGGAGACAATGGTGCTTTTGGCCCCAAACTGGGTCAGGTAGTCCCGCAGCAGGTGGGCGGTGGTGGTTTTGCCGCTGCTGCTGGGCCCCGAAAGCATGACCACCCGCACCCCCCGGTGGTAGGTGGTGATGTTGCGGGCCACGTTCTCCAGATGGTCGTGGTAGGCGTCCTCCACCTCCCGGATCATCCGACGGGGGTCCTTTACGGCCGCGTCGTTGATCTGCTCCAGGTGGTTGATGTATTTAACGTAACCGCTGGCGAAATTGCTCATAAAGCGCTGTGACACCGTCCTTCCGATCCAGGATCTCCTGGTTGCGGGTGATGTATTCGTAGGGGTTTTTGAAGTTGAAGATCCTCTCCAGGCGGCCGCTGTAGGGGTCCTTCAGCTTGGAAACCGCCCCCGCTCCGCAGGCCACCACGGTGTTGGACTCGTCCATGGTGTAGATATTGTAGCGGCACTCTGTGCCCGGCAGGGCCCAGCCGGTGTTTTCCAAATTCCCCGCCATGCGGGTCTGGCGGTAGAGGTAATAGGGCTCAAACCCACCCTGGGAGAGGCGCCGGATGGAGTGGTCCATCATAGCGGCGGTCTCGGCGGCGCTGGCGTGCAGGGACAGGTCGCCCCCGGGGGCGTTCAGCCGGGCAGAGCGCTTGAGGGCCAGGGAGTGGATCGTCACATTGGAGGCGCCCATCTCCAGCACCCCCTCCAAAGAGCGCTGAAAACCCGAAAGGCTGTCCCCGGGCAGGCCCACGATCAAGTCCGCGTTGATGTTGGAAAAGCCCAGGCCCCGGGCCAGGGCGAAGGCCTCCTCCACGTCCTGGGCGGAGTGGCGCCGGCCGATGTTTTGGAGGACCTGGTCCGAGAGGGACTGGGGGTTGATGCTGATGCGGGTGATCCCCGCCGCCCGCAGGGCCAAAAGCTTCTCCCGGGTGATGGTGTCCGGGCGGCCGGCCTCCACGGTGAACTCCCCGCAGCGGGAGAGGTCGAAGGAATCCTGGATCTTCCCGCAGAGCAGGGAGAGCTGGGAGGCGCTCAGGGTGGTGGGGGTTCCCCCGCCGATGTACACCGACACCGGGGAGAGGCCCAGGCCCTTTGTGACCTGGGCGGTTTTTTCGATCTCCAAAAGGAGCAGGTCGAAATAGGGTTCCACCAGCTTCTTGGCGTGCTCCACGTCTTGGGAGACAAAGGAGCAATAGGCGCACCGGGTGGGACAGAAGGGGATGGACACGTACAGGGAGAAGTCGTTTTCCGAAAGGGCCTCCACCGCAGGGCCCTGGGCGCGGAGCACCCGCCGGGCCAGGTCCGCCTTGGGAGGCGTCACGTGGCAGTGATCCATAAAATACGGAAGGCCATCTTCCTCCCCCCGCTCCTCCACATACTGGCGCAGAAGCTTCACCGGGTGGATGCCCGTGAGCATCCCCCAAGCGGGCTGGGAGCCTGTCAGCTCCACAAAGGCCCGGTAGAGAAGGTCTGTCATAGGGTACTCCGCGAGGTGGGGGGCCTCCTCCTGCCGGGACAGGCGCCGCTCCCCGTCGGAGACAACCGCCGTATAACGGTATGCGCCCTCCCCCTCTTCTATGCAGGCGCTGGCCCAGGGCTCGCCCCCCTGGGGGGAGGCGGAGGAGGGCTCCTCCACCTTCACCGGGCTGTAGGGAAAAAACAGCCGGCAGAGATTTTCACACTCGTAGCGGAAGGGGTTCCCGCTGAGATAAAGGCGCATGGGCAATCCTCCTTCAGCTTCGGTCGATGGAAACCACGCCCGGGATCTTGCTCAGGCGCTCGATGATGTTTTGGAGCTGGGGCAGGCCGTTGATGGAGATGGTGGCGGAGATGAAGGCGTTGTCCGTCCCCCGCTCCTGCCGGGAATTGAGGGCGTGGATGAAGATCTTCATGTTGGAGAGCTGCTGGGTCACGTCCGCCAGGAGGCCCGCCCGGTCGATGGCCACAATGTGCAGGGTGGATTTGAAGTCGTCCTTCACATCCCCGGCCCAGTGGGCCCGCACCCAGCGCTCCGGCTCCGGGCACAGGGTCAGGTCCCGAAGAACGTTGGAGCAGCCGCCCTTGTGGATGGACACCCCGAAGCCCCGGGGGATGAAGCCGATGATCTCGTCCCCGGGCAGGGGGTTGCAGCAACGGGAGAACTTGATGAGGCAGTTGTCCATACCCTCCACCAGCACGCCGCTGGCCACCCGGCGCTTGGGCTCGGAAAGGGTGGGCGGGGGCAGCTCCCGCTCCTGCTCGGGAGAGGCGGTCTTCTGCTGGCGCTGGGCCTCCTCCTTGATGCGGGGCAGCACCTTCCACAGCTGGATGCCACCGTAGCCGATGGCGGCGTAGAAGTCCTCCTCGGTGGAGCAGTTGTGCCGCTTGCCCACGCTGTCCACCATGTAGTCCATCAGCTCGGGGGTGAGCTGGATGTTGTTGCGCTTGAACTCCCGCTCCAGCTCGGCCTTGCCCTCGACGATGTTCTCGTCCCGCTTCTCCTTTTTGAACCAGGCGCGGATCTTGTTGCGGGCCTCGCTGGTGCGCACCAGGGTGAGCCAGTCCCGGTTGGGGCCCTTGCCCGCCTCTTTGGTGGTGAGGATCTCGATGATCTCCCCGGTTTTGACCTTGTAGTCCAGGGGGACGATGCGCTTGTCCACCTTGGCGCCGATCATCCGGTTGCCCACCGCGCTGTGGATGGCGTAGGCAAAATCGATGACCGTGGAGCCCAGGGGGAGGTTGACCACATCCCCCTTGGGGGTGAACACGAACACCTCCTCGGGGATCAGGTCGCTTTTGATGGAGTGGACCAGGTCTGTGATGTCCTCGCTTTCCGCCTGGTTTTCCAGCATCTGGCGGATCCAGGAGAGGCGCTCGTCCAGGGCGGCGTTATCCGACTCCTTGGCGGAGAGCCCCAGCTTGTATTTCCAGTGGGCGGCGATGCCGTACTCGGCGGTGTGGTGCATCTCCCAGGTGCGGATCTGCACCTCGAAGGGGACGCCCGCCTTGGTGATCACCGTGGTGTGCAGGGACTGGTACATATTGGGCTTGGGCATGGAGATGTAGTCCTTGAACCGGCCCGGCAGGGGCTGGAACATGTCGTGGATGATGCCCAGCACATTGTAGCAGTCCTCGATGGTGTCCACAATCACCCGCACGGCGAACACGTCGTAGATCTCCTCAAAGCTCTTGCCCTGGATGAACATTTTGCGGTAGATGCCGTAGACGCTTTTGACCCGGCCCTCGATGTACACGTGGGGGATGGAGATCTCCACCCGGCTGCGGATGAGGGCTTTTGTGTCATCGATAAACTGCTTGCTGCTCTTGCCCCGGGAGGCCAGGTCCTCCTCGATCTCCCGGTAGGCCAGGGGGTCCAGGTACTTTAGGGACTCGTCCTCCATGTACTCCTTCACCGTGCGGATACCCAGGCGGTCCGCGATGGGGGCGTACACCTCCAGGCACTCCAGGGACTTGTCCCGCTGCTTTTGAGGGGACATGTATTCCAGGGTGGAGAGGTTGTGCATCCGGTCGGCGAACTTGATGATGATGACCCGGATGTCCTCGGCCATGGCCATGAGCATTTTCCGAAGGTTCTCCGCCTGCTGCTCCTCCCGGGAGGAGTAAGGGATCTTTGTAAGCTTTGTCACCCCGTCGATGAGCAGGGCCACCTCTTTGCCGAACTGGCGGGTGATCTCCTCCACGGTGCAGTCGGTGTCCTCCACCACGTCGTGCAAGAGGCCGGCCATCACCGACTCGGAGTCCATGCCCAGCACCACCAAAATGGCCGCCACCGAAAGGGGGTGGATGATGTAGGGCTCCCCGGAGCTGCGCTTTTGCCCCTGGTGCTTTTGGGCGGCCAGCTCGTAGGCGGCCTGGATCTTCTCCCGGTCGTATTCCTTTTCGCTTTCGTCGATGATCTGCCGCAGCTGGTCAAAGGTGCTGATCTGCACAACCATTGCCATGGCGCTTTCCTCCTCTCAGTTCTCTCCCGCAGCCAAGCCCTTTACCCGCCGGTAGGCGGGAGAGGCGAAAATATCCACCTTGCCCTGGGTGGGGAGAAGCTCCGCCACCCGGCGCTCTTCCCCGCCCAGCAGGGCCACCAGACGGCTCTCCTCCAAAATGTCCAGGCTCAAAAGGAGCTTTCCCAGGGTAAACCCCGGCAAAGCGCCCAAAAGGGACTCGGTGCCAAAGGGCTTTTCCCGCAGGGACTTCAGCTTCCGGTAGAGGGCCGCCAAGTCCTCCCGGGAGGGGAGCAGCTCCTCTGCCTCGTCCCGGGAGAGGGCCTCTCCCCGCTGGGCCTTTTCGTACACCCGGAAGCTGTGGACGCAGGCGTCCGCGTCCAGGGAGGAGAGCTTTATCTCCCGGACGCTCACCGTCAGCTGGGGCTGGCCCCGGAACTCCCGGGCCTCCAGGGTTACAGCCAGGTCCAGCTTTTCCCCGGGGGAATAGGGGAACTCCTCCGGGCGCACCCCGAAGCGCATACAGCTTAGGGCGGCGCCCTTTTTGGCGCACACCAGCCGCAGGTGGTTGCCGCCCCCCACGGGGACGATCTCCCGCAACTCCATGCCGTACAGCCCGAACAGGGGCTGGGGGTTCCCGCTGCCGTAGGGCTCTAAAGGCAAGAGGCTCTGGGGCAGCTGGGCGGAGAGGGCGGCAGGGTTTAGCTTGCAGTCCAGCCGCAGGACCTGGGCCGGCATCTCCGGGCAGGCCCGGCGGGCGTATTCGTTGATCTTTTCCCGGAACAGGGGCACGTTCTCCGCCCGGAGGGTGACGCCCGCCGCCATGGGGTGGCCGCCGTAGCGCTCCATCAGCTCGCCGCAGGAGCTGACGGCCTCAAAGAGGGAAAAGCCCTCCACGCTGCGGCCGCTGCCCCGGGCCTCGTCCCCGTCCAAGGAGATGACCATGGAGGGCTTGCCGTAGCGCTCTGTCACCCGGGAGGCCACAATGCCGATGACCCCGTGGTGCCAGCCCTGGCCGCTGACCACCAGCACCCGGCTGTACCGCAGGGCGGGGCCCCTCTCGATCTGGGAAAAGGCCTCTTGGGCGATCTCCGCCTCCACCCGGCGGCGCTGGTCGTTGTCCTCGCAGATCTCCGCCGCCAGGGCCCGGGCCTCCTCCTCCCCGTCGCAGGTGAGCAGCCGCACCGCCCGCTCCGGGGCGCCCATGCGCCCTGTGGCGTTGAGCCGGGGGATCAGGGTAAAGGCCAGAGACGTGGCCGAGGCCTCCCGCCCGGCCGCGCCGCTTTGCTCCATGAGGGCGTCCACCCCAGACCGGCCGCCCCGGGAGAGGGCGCGAAGGCCGGCTTTGACAATGGCGCGGTTCTCCCCCACCATGGGGACCACATCCGCCACCGTGCCCAGGGCGGCCAGATCCGCGTATTCCTCAAAGGCCTCCCGGGCGCCCTCGCCCTCCAGGGCCATCACCAGTTTGAGGGCCAGCCCCGCGCCGCACAAATCTTTAAAGGGGCTTTCGTCCCCGGGCTGGTAGGGGTCCACCACCGCCCAGGCCTGGGGGATCTTCTCCTGGACCCGGTGGTGGTCGGTGACCACCACGTCCATGCCCAGCTCCCGGGCCCGCTCCACCTCCCGGACCGAGGCGATGCCGTTGTCCACGGTGACGATGAGGTTGACCCCCTGGTGGTAGAGGGACTCCACCGCGCCCAGGTTCATCCCGTAGCCCTCCCCCTCCCGCTGGGGGATATAGTAGGTCACGTCGGCGCCCACCGCCTCCAGGTAGGTGTAGAGGATGGAGGTGGCCGTGACCCCGTCGGCGTCGTAGTCCCCGTAGACGGCGATCTTTTCAAAGCCCTCCAGGGCCCGCTGGATGCGCTCCACCGCCCGGTCCATGTCCTTGAGGGAGAAGGGATCCCCCAGCTCCCCGCCGGAGAGCAGGTCCCGGACGTCTTCCTCCCGGGAAAAGCCCCGGACCTCCAGGAGCATGGCCAGGAAAAAGGGAATGGAAAAGCGCTCCGCCAGCTGCGCGGCCCGCTCCCGGTCCAAGGAGGCAACCTCCCATTTTTTGATATTCAACGGCCATCTCTCCTTACGTTTCGCTTGAATACATATTTTAGCATTTTCCGGGGAAATATGCAAGAAGGGCCGGCGGCTGCCCGGCCCTTTTCCCCGCCCTGGCCCAGGGGCCGGGAAAAACCTTGAAAAGGAGGGGAAACATCTCATGAAAACCCTTTACTTCGGCGGGGACATCCTCCCCCTGTGCCGCCCCGGCAGAACAGAGGCGCTGCTCACGGAAGGGGGGCGCATCCGGGGAGTGGGGCCCCTTGGGGAGCTTGCCCCCCTGGCCCGGGGCGCCCGGCGGGTGGACCTGGAGGGCAGGGCCCTGCTGCCCGCCTTTGTGGACGGCCACAGCCACCTGGCCGCCGTGGCCCAGTCCCTGGGGCTGTGCCGGCTGGAGGGCTGTTCGAGCCTGGAGGAAATCGGAGAGCGGCTGGCGGCCTTCCGGCGGGAGCGGGGCATCCCGGCGGGAAAGTGGGTGCTGGGCTTTGGCTACGACCAGGACCAGCTACGGGAAAAGCGCCATCCCACTGCGGCGGACCTGGACCCCTTTTTGCCCGGCTGCCCCGCCATGGCCGCCCACGCCTCGGGGCACATGGGGGCGGTGAACTCCCTGGGCCTGCTGAAGCTGGGCCTAGGCCCCGGCGCCTCCTGCCCGGAAGGGGGAAAAATCGGCCGCAAGGAGGACGGCGCCCCCAACGGCTACCTGGAGGAGGCGGCCTTCACCCAGGCCGGGGCCCGCGTCCCCCGGGACCGGGAGGAATCCCTGGAAAACCTGGTGCGGGCCCAGGAGCTCTACTTTTCCCACGGGGTGGCCACCATCCACGAGGGATTGGCCCGTCGGCCCGAGTGGGAACTGCTGGAGACCGCCGCCCGCCGGGGGCTTCTCAAGGGGGATGTGGCGGTGTACGCGGACATTCGGGAGAGCCCGGGCCTGGTGGAGGAAAACCGGGGCCGGCTGGGGCGGTACGAGGGAAGGCTGAAGCTCGCGGGGTACAAACTGTTCCTGGACGGTTCCCCCCAGGGGCGCACCGCCTGGATGGAGGAGCCCTACCTGGGAGGGGACCCGGGCTACCGGGGGTATCCCCTCTACCGGGACCGGGAGGTGCTGGCCTTTCTAGAAAAGGCCTTGCGGGAGAGGGTGCAGATCGCCGTCCACTGCAACGGGGACGCGGCGGCCGGGCAGCTGCTGCGGTGCTACCGGGAGGCCCGCCGGCGCTTTGGCGGGGACATCCGCCCGGTGATGATCCACGCCCAGCTGCTGCGGCCGGACCAGGTCCCCGAGCTCCGGGAGCTGGGGATGATCGCCTCCTTCTTCCCCGGCCACATCCGCCACTGGGGAGAGACCCACCTTCGGAATTTCGGCTGGGAGAGGGCCTCCCAGATCAGCCCGGCGGGGACGGCCCTGGAGGAGGGGGTGGTGTTCGACTTCCACCAGGACTCCCCGGTGCTGCCCCCCAACATGCTCGAGACGGTGTGGTGCGCCGTGTGCCGGCGGACGGCGTCCGGGCGGGTGCTGGGGGAAAACCAGCGGATCCCCCCGTGGGAGGCGCTGCGGGCCGTGACGGCAAACGCCGCCTACGCCCTGTTCGAGGAGGGGGAAAAGGGCAGCCTGTCCCCCGGGAAAAGGGCGGACCTGGTGATCTTGGACCGCAGCCCCCTCTCCTGCCCGGCGGAGGAACTGAAAAACCTGCAAGTGCTGGAAACCGTCAAGGACGGGGAGACCGTATACCGGAGGGGATGAGGAGAGGGGGAACCGCGGTTCCCCCTCTTTTGTCACCCCCGGAGCACCGCCTCGGCGCAGCGCAGGCCGTCCACGGCGGCGGAGACAATGCCCCCCGCGTAACCCGCCCCCTCCCCGCAGGGGTAGAGCCCCCGGGCCCCAGGGGATTGTAGGCTCTCGTCCCGGAGGATGCGCACCGGGGAGGAGCTGCGGGTCTCCGGGCCGGTGAGCAGGGCGTCGCCGCTGTCAAAACCGGAAAGCCGCCTCCCCAAAAGGGGCAGAGCCGCCCGCATGGACTGGATCACAAAATCGGGCAGGCACCAGGAGAGGTCCCCGGGAACCACCCCGGGCTGATAGGTGGGGCGCACCGGCCCCAGCCCTCGGGAGGGGGCGCCCTCTAGCAGGTCCGCCACCCGCTGGGCCGGAGCCGAGTAGTCCCCGCCAGCGGCTTGAAAGGCAGCCTGCTCGATCTTCCGCTGGAAGGCGATCCCGGCCAAGGGCCCCTCCCCGCCGAAATCGGAAGGGCCGACCCCCACCAGCAGGGCGGCGTTGCTGTTTTCCCCGTCCCGCGCCCAGGGGCTCATGCCGTTGGTGACCACGCCCCCCTCCTCTGAGGCGGCCCCGGTGACGGACCCGCCGGGGCACATGGAGAAGGTGTACACCCCCCGGCCGTTCGCCAAGTGGCAGGAGAGCTTGTAGTCCGCCGCTCCCAGGGCGGGATGGCCCGCGAAGGGGCCGTACTGGGCCCGGTCGATGAGGGCGCGGGGGTGCTCGATCCGGGCGCCCACGGAAAAGGCCTTGGCCTCCATGGGAAGGCCCAGGCTGTAAAGGGCCTGGAAGGTGTCCCGGGCGCTGTGCCCCACTGCCAAAATGGCCTGGGAGCACTCCAAGAACTCCTCCCCGGAAGGGGTGCGCAGCCGCAGCCCGGCAAGGCGCCCTTCTCTGATGTGAAAACCTGCCGCCTGGGTGGAAAACCGCACCTCCCCGCCCAGGGCGATGACCTCTTCCCGGATGGCGCGCACCACCCCGGGAAGCTTGTCGGTGCCCACATGGGGCTTGGCCTCGTAGAGGATCTCCTCCGGGGCGCCGGCCTTGACCAGCTCTTCCAGCACCTTGCGGATGCGGGCGTCCCCGGTGCCGGTGATGAGCTTGCCGTCGGAGAAGGTGCCTGCGCCCCCCTCCCCGAACTGGACGTTGGACTGGGGGTCTAAAACCCGCCTTTTCCAAAAGCCCTCCACCGAGGCGGCGCGGGCCTCCACCGGCTGGCCCCGCTCCAGGACGATGGGCCGCTGGCCCGCTTGGGCGAGCAGCAGGGCTGCGAACATCCCCCCGGGACCAAACCCCACCACCACCGGGCGCTGGGGAAGTTTCCCGCAGGAGGGGGGCTCATACCGATAGGGCCGGACCCTCTGGACGGAAGGGTCCCGCCGGCGGGAGAGGAGCTTTCCCTCGTCTCCGTCGATCTCCACCTCCGCCGCACACACAAAGTGGACGTCCTCCTTTTTCCGGGCGTCCACGGATTTTTTGCACAGCCGGGCCCCCAGCACCGCCCCCGGAGGGAGCCGCAGCTTTTTGGCGGCGGCGTCCTTTAGGTCCTCCCCCTGAAAACCCAAGGGCAGCTTTAAGCCTGTGACCTTTAACATCCCTTATCCTCCCCTCTTTCTTCCGGCGGCAGCGCTTCCCGCCGCCAGGCCCGTGGACCAGGCCCAGTGCAGGTTGTAGCCCCCGCAGTCCCCGTCCACGTTGAGCATCTCCCCGGCAAGGAAGAGGCCCGGGCACTTTTTCGACTCCATGGAGGGGATGTCCACCTCCCTCAGGGGCACCCCGCCCCGGGTGACCTGGGCGCTCTCCCAGCCCCCTGTGCCCGCTGCGGGAAAGCGCCAGTCCCGGGCCAGGGACGCCGCCCGGCGCAGCTGGGGCAGGGCCAGGTCCCGGCAGCGGGCCCCGGCGGGGAAGCCCAGCTCCTTTGCCAGCTGCCACGCCACCCGCAGGTTTACGGCCCCACTGAAGAGCTCCCGGGCCAGGCGCTCCGGGTGGGCCTTGGCCACCCCCTGGAGATAGGAGAGGACCTCCCGGTAGGAGAGCTCGGGGAACAGGTCCAAGGATACCTGGGCCCCCTGGGGCGCCCCCTCCAGCTGGGCCGACAGGTTGAACAGGCAGATGCCCGACAGGGCCCCCTCGTTAAAGAGGACCTCCCCCCGTTCCTCCCAAAGGGGCTTTCCCTCCCCCACCAGGGACACCCGGGCCCGGACCCGCATCCCCTTGAGGGCCCCCAGGGGCCTTCCCCCGCTTTTTACATAGGTCAGGGAGGGGCGCAGGCCCGTGACCCGGTGGCCCAGCTGCTGGGCCAAGGAATAGCCGCCCCCCTCCCAGCTGTGCTTGGGGGAGGCCTTCCCCCCACAGGCCAGGATCACCCGGTTCCCCAAAAGGGATTCCCCCTCCTGGTTTTCCAGGCGGAAGCCTCCCTCTCCCCGGGCGAGGGAGGAGACGCCCCAGCCGCAGCGAAGGGCCGCGCCCGCCTCTCGGGAGAAGGACTCCAGGGCCTGGAGGACCGCCGCCGCCTGGAGGCTGCGGGGATACACCCGGCCCTCCCCGTCCGCCTGGCAGAGCAGCCCCATTTGGGAAAAGGCGTCCAGGATCCGGTCCGGCGGGTAGTTTTCCAGCAGAAGGGCGGCCCCCTCCCTGTCCCCGTGGTAGCGCTGGGCGCCCATCTGAAGGTTTGTCAGGTTGCAGCGGCCGTTGCCGGTGGCCAAAAGCTTTTTCCCCGGCTTGGGATTGCCCTCCAGCAGCAGTACGCTGGGGGCTCTGCCCTGGCTTTTCATGGTTTGGGCAGCGGCGCAGGCGGCCATCAGTCCGGCGGCCCCCGCCCCCACGATCACGATCTCCCAGCGCTCCACAGCGCCTCCCTCCCCTGCTTGATGTTTTGGGTTGTTGTTCCATTGTACAGGGGAAGGAAGATATTTTATTTCTCTTTTAGAACTATAAAACGATTTCTTCCAGCCGCCCGAAGGTGTAGCCCAGCTCTTCCCAGCGGGTGAGAAGCTCGTCGAGGATCTGGGCGTTGGTGGAGGAGGTGCTGTGCAGCAGCACCACCGCCCCCGGATGAACCCGGGGAATGAGCTTTTCAAAGGCCTGCTCCGGGGTGGGCTGGTCGTCCTGGTACCAGTCCACATAGGCCAGGCTCCAAAAGACGGTGCGGTAGCCCAGGCCCTGGGCCTGCTTCAGGTTTTCCTCGGAGAATTTTCCCTGGGGCGGGCGGTAGAGCTTCGCCATATCCTTCCCGGTGATCTCCCGGTAGAGGGCCTCGTTTTTTTGGAGCTCCTCCCGGAAGGCCTCCTCTGTGCGGATTTGGGACATATCCGGGTGGGAGTAGGTGTGGTTGCCCACGGCATGGCCCTCCTCCCCCATGCGGCGCACCAGGTCGGGCTGGGTCTCCAGGTAGTTGCCCACCAGGAAGAAGGCGGCAGGGGCATGGTGCTTCTTCAAGGCGTCCAGGATGGGGGCGGTATTGCCGTTTTCATAGCCCGCGTCAAAGGTGAGATAGAGCACCTTCTCCTGGGTGTCCGCCCGGTAGAGGGCATTGTACTGGGCCAGGTAGGCGCTGTCCGCGTTGCCGGAGGGGGGCTCCCCCTCCCGCTGGAAGGAGAGGCCCCAGTTGGTCACCTCCCCCGAGGCCGCCACCGCCGGGGCCTCCCCCGGCTGGAACGGTGCCCACAGGCACATCAGCAGGGCCAGGGCCAAGGCCCCCAGCACTGCTTTTTTCCCTTGCAGTTTTTTCCAAATGTCACGCATCCCACGGCCCCCTTTCCCTAATCCCTATGCGGGAAGGGCGGGCCACTTGCATCCGAAGGGAAAATACTGTATGATTTTCGTAAGAATTTCGTTTCTTGGAACGTAAGGAATAGGGACTACACTTATGCTGCAATATAACCCCGGGAGGGACGCCTTATGGACAGCGCTGAAAAGAAAAACATTCTGGTGGTGGATGACGACCGGGAGATCGTGCGGGCCATCGCTCTGAACCTGGAGAGCGAGGGGTACAACGTTTTCAAGGCCTACGACGGCATGGAGGCCCTGGATTTGGCCATGACCAAGGACATCCACCTGATTATCATCGACGTGATGATGCCCCGCTTAGATGGGCTCTCCGCCATCATGAAGATCCGGGAGAAGAAGAACCTGCCCATCATCGTCCTCTCCGCCAAAAGCGAGAACAGCGACAAGGTCATCGGCCTCTCCATGGGGGCGGACGACTATGTGACAAAACCCTTCAATCCCATGGAGTTGGCGGCCCGGATCAAATCCCAGCTGCGGCGGTACACCACCCTGGGGGACATCCATTCCAGCGGGGAAAACACCATTGTAAACGGGCGGCTGACCTTCAACCTGGACGAACACGTACTCTACGCCGACGGGGAGCCCGTAAAGCTGACCGCCACGGAGACGAAGATTGTGGAGCTTTTGATGCGCAACCCTGGCCGGATCTTCCCGGCGGAGGAGATCTACAGCAAGATCTGGAACGAGTCGGCCTACTCCACGGAGAACACGGTGATGGTGCACATCCGCCGCATTCGGGAGAAGATCGAGTTGAACCCCGGGGAGCCGGAGTATTTAAAGGTGGTGTGGGGCATTGGGTACAAATTTGAAAAGCACTGAGGCCAGCGCCTTTAAGGGCGCTGTCTCCTGGCTGTGCTTCCTCGCCCTGCTGTGCGGGGTGACGGTGGGGCTGTTTTCCCTGCTGCTGGTCGCCCTGGACCCCTACCTGGCAGAGAGCATTTGGAACATTGCCATCCACGTCTCCTACGGGGATTTCCCAGAGTGGCTGCCGGTGGCCGGCGTCTGCGTGGTGATGTTTTTGGGGGTCCTCTTGGCCCTGATGTTCCTCTTCCGAAGGGACCGGCACTTCTTTGAGGAGATGCTTGCCGGGTGGTTGAAAAAGGTGTGGGTGGAGATAAAGCTTCTCGTCCTGGTGATGGGGATGTTCTTTGCCCTGGTCTTTGACATGAACACCACCCTGGGTGGTTTTTTCTCCATTGTGACCGGGGTGGTGATCCTCTACTTCCTGTGTTTGGACATTGGAAAAAACCGGCAGTTTTTCCGGCACAACATCGTCCGCTCGATCCTGGAGGCCCTCAACGCCTGCCAGGCCATGACCAGCTTTGAGCAGCGCAGCCTGCGCCGGGCCTTTTCCACCGTGGGAGTGGTCGTGGGGGTGGCAGGGGTCTCGGGCCTTGTGTTCTTCTGGCTGCAGGGGAACGACTGGTCCCCGGTGCGGGACTTCTTTCTCCTGGCGGTGGTGAGCTTTGCCGCCGCGGGGATCATCGGGGCCATCGGCTGGTATGTGCTGGCCCTGAAGCGGGACCTGCGGGACTGGAGCGTGCTGATGGCCCAGATCCGGGAGATGTACGGGGGGAACTTAAACGCCGTAAACCACATCCCCCCCAACTCCAACCTGTACGACTGCGCCATGCAGCTGAACATGATCCGCACCGGCATCCAGAAGGCGGTGGAGGAGGGCATCAAGGCCGACCGCACCAAGGTGGAGCTGATCACCAATGTGTCCCACGACATCAAGACCCCCCTGACCTCCATCATCAGCTACGTGGAGCTTTTGAAAAAGGAGCCGGACCTGCCCCCTCATGTGGTGGATTACATCCAGACCATCTCCCAAAAGGCGGACCGCTTAAACCACATTGTCCAGGACGTGTTCGAGGTCTCCAAGGCGGCCACGGGGAACATCTCCCTGGACCTGGAGGACCTGGACGTGGGCAAACTTTTGCAGCAGACCTTTGGGGAGATGGAGGAGACCCTGCGCCAGTCCACCCTCACCTGGCGGGTGGACATCCCCGACACGGCGTTTATCATCCACGCCGACGGCCAGCGGCTGTACCGGGTGTTCCAAAACCTGATCCGCAGCTGCGACCAGTACGCCCTGGAGGGGTCCAGGGCCTATGTGTCCGTCAGCGCCCAGCCCACCCCCGACGGCAGGGGCAGCTGGGCCACGGTTTCCATACGGAACATCTCCCGCAACGAGATCACCCTGGACGCCGACCACTTGACCGCCCGGTTTGTCCGGGGGGACCAAAACCGCACCACCGAGGGCAGCGGACTGGGGCTCTCCATTGCCAAGAGCTTTACCGAGGCCTGCGGCGGGCGGTTTACAGTGCGCACCGACGGGGACCTGTTCCTGGCGACGGTGGCCTTCCCCCTGGTGGCCCAGCGGCCCATCTCCCCTGCCCCCCCACCGGCGGCGGGAGCCTCCCAGGAAGGGCCCGGAAAGGAGCTGGAATCCCCGGCGGAATAAAGAGGATTCCCGGTGTTTTCACCGGGAATTTTTGTTGCAACAAAAACCTCCCCATGCTATACTGAACCCAGAAAACACGGGGAGGCGGGAGTCATGAAGAAACGAGTTGCCCAGGCGCTTGGGGCCCTGCTTTTGGCCGGGGCCCTCATGGGGTGCGCGGCCCAGGAGGCGGGTCCCTATGTGGAGCCCTACGAGCTGGACGAGAGCCAGAGGGAGCTTTTGTCCCTGCTGGGGATTGAGGATGAGGCCATGGTCTTTTCCTTTGAGGCCCCAGAGGAGGCCGGGAGGCTCTCTGCCCACGCCTACGTGCTGGAGGACGGCGCCTGGGTGGAAAATGGCGGGGTTTCCCTATTCCGGGAGGAGGGGGACGAACCCTTCGCCGGGGAGCTGGCCTTTACCCGCCAGGAGGACAGGAGCATAGACCTGGCCCTCCACAGCCAGGGGAAGGTGAGCTTCCGAAGCGAACCCGTGGCATGGGACGGGGAGCTTCTCTCCTCCGGCGGGGCACGGCTCACCCAGCGCCAGCCGGCGGAGCTGGGCCGGGAGGTGCCCGTGGCCGCCTTTGTGGAGGACGGGGGCACGGCCCTGAAGAGCTTGGACATAGAGAAGATCTGGAACGAGCCGGAAACCGCGGCGGGCCTGGACATTGTCCAGGTGGTGACGCTGGAGTTCTCCCAGGAGTAAAAACGGGAAAAGACGCCCAGGCGGGAAGCTTGGGCGTCTTTTTTTAGGGCCCGGGGGCTTTTTCCCAACGGGGCGGACCTTTGAGAAAGGCTGGGGACAAAAGGTTTACTGGGCAGCTTTTGCCAGGGCCTGGTCGATGTCCCGGAGAATGTCCTCCGGGTTCTCGATGCCCCCGGAAAGGCGGAGCAGGTCGGGGGCCACGCCGGCCTCTTTCAGCTGCTCGTCGCTCATCTGCCGGTGGGTGGTGCTGGCCG
>CALWIE010000047.1 GCA_944380625.1 uncultured Clostridia bacterium | reverse complement strand
GACGGGGAGAACGGCCCCGCCCAGGGGGACCCCTTCCACTCCCAGGAACCTCCCCGGGCGCCGGAACCACCCCGCCAAGAGGCGTCCCAGGCCCCCCAGTACGAGGCGCCACCCGCCTACGGCGCCCCGCAGTACGGGGTACCCCAGTACGGCCAAGGCCAGTACGGCGGCTACCAGCCGCCCCAATACGGCCAGCCCGTCCAGCAGCCCTACTATCCCCCCCAGTACAATGTACCCCCCGCCGGCTACAACCAGAAGAGCCGCCTGGCGGCAGGGCTTTTGGGGATCCTCTTAGGGTGCCTGGGCGTACACAACTTCTACCTGGGATTCACCTCCCGGGGAGTGGTGCAGCTGGTGGTCTCCATCATCGGGGGCATCTTCACCTGCGGCCTGGCCACCGTCGCCATGGTCGTCTGGGGTTTCATCGAGGGGGTCCTGCTGTTGTGCGCCTCCCCCTCCCGCATGTTCGACGGCAACGGCGTCCTCCTGCGGGACTGAACTTCAAAGAAAAAAAGGCTGCTGCCAAATTGGCAGCAGCCTTTTGCTATCCTTTGGTAAAACCTGGGGCCGCATCAGCCCTCCCGGCAGGTGATCACCGTCACATCCCGGTGGAGCTGCAGGGCCGAGGCAGGGACCTGGGGGGTCACCTTGCCGTACAGGGCCTCTTCCACAATGGCCCGCTTGTCCGCGCCGGCGATGAGCAGGATCTTGTCCGCTTTGAGGATGGTCCCCACGCCCATGGTGATGGCCCGGGTGGGCACGTCCTCCACACGGTCGAAGAGCCGGGAGTTGGCCTGGATGGTGCTCGGGGTCAGCTCCACCTGGTGCACCGCAGCCGGGAAGCTGTCGGCGGGCTCGTTAAAACCGATGTGCCCGTTGTGGCCGATGCCCAGAAGCTGCAGGTCCACCCCGCCCAGGCTCTCCACCAGGGCCTCGTAGCGGATGCTCTCCGCCTCCATGTCCGGGGCGGCGCCGTCGGGCAGGAAGGTGTTCTCCCGGGGGATATTCACATGGCAAAAGAGCTGGTGGTCCATAAAGTACCGGTAGCTTTGGGGGTTGTCCCCTGTGAGCCCGCAGTACTCGTCCAGGTTTACCGTGCGCACCTGGGAGAAGTCCAGCCGGCCCTTCCGGTAGCCCTCGATCAGGTTTTGATAGGTGCCGATGGGCGAAGAGCCCGTGGCCAGGCCCAGCACGCAGCGGGGCTTCAAAAGCACCTGAGCGCCGATAATGTCCGCCGCCAGGGCGCTCATTTCCTCGTAGTTCTTGGTCTCTAAAATCCGCATTGCTTCCACAACCTTTCCCCAGTTTCTACCTCCATCTTAGCGCATAGGCGGCAAAAAGTCCAGAGGCAGATGGAAAAAGGCCTCACTTTCCTTTTTTTGGGGCAGCTGGGCCAGGACCACCGCCCCAAACACCAAAGCGCAGCCCAGGATCTCCCGGGGGGAGAGGGGCTGGCCCAGCAGGGCCCACCCCGCCAGAGCGGCGAACACCGACTCCAGGCTCAGGATCAGGGAGGCGGCCGTGGGGTTTACGCTGCGCTGCCCTAAGATCTGCAGGGTGTACCCCACCCCGCTGGAGACAGCCCCGGTGTAGAGCAGGGGCACCCAGGCCGAAAGGATGTCCGAAAGGGTAAAGCGCTCCAAGAAAAGGGCCAAAACCAGGGAGAGGGCCCCCGCCACAAAGAACTGCACACAGGAGAGCTTTATGCCGTCCAGGGCGCCGGGGGCGGAGTCGATCACCAGGATGTGCAGGGAGGACACCACCGCGCTGGCGATCACCAGCAGGTCCCCCAGGGCCATGCCCCCGCCGCCCTTCACGCTGAGTAGGTAGGCCCCCAACAGGGCCAGGACCACCCCGGCCCACACCAAAAGCCCCGGCCGGCGCCCCAGGAAAATCCCCAGCACCGGCACGATGACGATGTACAGCGCCGTCAGAAAGCCCGCTTTTCCCGGGGAGGCGGTCTGCAGCCCCGCCTGCTGCAAAAGGCTGGCCGTCCCCAAAAGCAGGCCGCAGGCGGCTCCCCAGCCCCACAGGGACGCCCGGCTTCCAGAGGGGCGCTCCTCTCCCCCGCCTCCCCGGCGCAGCCGGGCGGCAAAGGCCAGCACCGGCAGCAGGGCCACGCAGCCGACGAAATTCCGCACCGCCGTAAAGGCGCAGGGGCCCAGGTAGTCCATGCCCACGCTCTGGGCCACAAAGGCCGTGCCCCAGATCAGGGCGGTGAGCAGCAGAAGAAGGCCCCCCCGGAGCTGGGATCTCTCACCGGCCATCGGACAAGGCCTCCTCCTTCGCGGGAGAGGTGTCCCGGGTCAGGTTCTTCATCCAGTTGTAGCGGTTGATCTTCACAATGGCCACAAAGCACTTTAAGATCTGGTCGCACTTGAGGCAGGCGAACACCACCCAGGGGGGCGCCCCCAGCCACATGGCGATCAGCGACGAGGGGATGACCACCAGGAAGACGAAGATGGTGTCGTTTTTAAACACAAAGGAGATGTCCCCCCCGGACTTCACCAGGCCGAACAGGCAGGCCGCCTGGTAGCAGGTGCCGATGATGGTGATGGAGATCACGTTGATAAACTGCCGGGAGAACTCCTGGGCCTCGGGGCTGGCGTTGTACAGGGAGATGAACCCGTCCCTGGCCAAAAACACCGCCGCCCCGGAGATGAGCCCCACAAACAGGAAGATCACCTGGACGGTTTTAGAGTACTCCTTCATCTTGTCGTAAAGGCCCGCGCCCACCGTCTTGCCGGTGATGATGCCCACCGCGGAGGAGAGGCCGTTCATCCACACGTAGATCAGGTTGTGGAGCATGCCGGTGATGCTGGCCGCAGCGATGACCCCCGCGCTGTAATAGCCCAGGATCTTGGTGTTCGCCAGGGTGTTGATGGACCACACCACCTGCCCGCCGATCACCGGCAGGCCGTAGCGCACAAAGTCCCGCAGCAGCTGCCGGTCGGTGTGCAGCAGGTCCCGCAGGCCAAAGCGCAGTTTTTTGTCCACAAAGAACACGTAGAACACGCCCACGCTCATCTCCAGAATGCGGGAGATCAGCGTGGCCAGGGCCGCGCCCCGCACCCCCATGGCCGGAAAGCCCAGGTGCCCGAAGATGAACACATAGTTCAAACACACGTTGACCACCAGGGCCATGCAGGAGATGTACAGGCCGATGCGGGCCGTCTCCACGCTGCGCATGGAGGCGATCATCACCTGGGACACGGAGAAAAACAAGTAGGTAAAGCCCACAATCTGCACATAGGCCGCCCCCTCCCGGATCACCCCGGGCTCCTGGGTGAAGGCTCGGATCACCCATTCGGGGAAGCTCACCGCCACCAGGCTCATGAGCACGCCCACGCACACGGCGAACTTCACGCCGATGGAGACCACCTTGCGGATGCTCTGGGTGTCCTTCTTCCCCCAGTACTGGGCCGCCAAAATCAAAATGGCGCCCTCAATGCCGCCCACGAACATCTGCAGCACCGACTGGAGCTGCCCGCCCACATACACCCCGGAAATGGCGTCGTCCCCCAGGGAGCCGATCATCAGGTTGTCGGCAAAGTTCACCGCAAAGGTCACCAGGTTTTGCAGGGAAATGGGGATCGCCAGGGCGATCAGCGTCCTGTAAAAGGACCGGTCTTTTGTAAAAACTGCCATTGTCTCTCTTCCCCTTCTGCCCGCCGTCCGGGCAAAAATTGGGCCCCGCCCCGCGAGGCCTTTTTCATTATAGCACGGCGCCTTTTCCAGTGTAAAGACAGTTTTCCCCCTTTTCCCCCGGGAAAGGGCGCAAAAAAGGACGGCCGCCTGGCAGCCGTCCCTTGGGAGATCCCTTGAAAAACTCACGCGTCCTCAGAGCCCTCGGAGGAGCCCTCTTCCCCAGAGGCGCTGGAGCTGTCCCCGCCCCCCTCCTCCGAGGCAGAGCTGGCAGAGCCCACCTCCCCGTTGGGGTCGGAAGAGGATTCCGAAGACTCCTCCTCGGGCAGGGGCGTCCCGTCCTCCCGCAACGCCCCGGTGGTAAACAGGGCAAGCTGGGTGGCGGGGTCCGCTGTCCCGGTGGACTCCAGCCCGTTGGCCGACTGGAAGCGGCTGACACAGCCCGCCGTGGTGGAGCCGTAGTGGCCGTCATAGGCCTCGGTCAGGTAGCCCAGCTCCTCCAGGCGCTCCTGGATGGCCAGCACCTCGTCCCCCTGGTCGCCCTCCTCCAGGGTCTCGTACTGGGCCAGCTGCCGCTCCTGCTCCAGGGCGGAGCTCACCTGGGAGTCGATCTCCTCGGTGGGATCCTCCTGGGAGGTGCTCTCCTCCAGCAGCTCCGGATAGGCGGCCGCGCTGATCTCATAGGCGGTCTCCACCACCGTGCGGCCCTGGCGCTCCATGAGGCTCTCGTCCAGCTCTACCACTTTCCCCTGGCGCACCGCCTGCAGGTCGGAGAACCGGCTGTCGCCCTCGATCTGCTCCTTAAGGCCTGGGGCGCAGAAGATCAAATTGGGGTTTGCCAGCTCCAGGCTGGAAAAATCGTACACCCCGCCGCTGAGGCTGTCGAACACGTTGGTCACCCCGGCGTAGCTCATAAGGGTGCTGCCGAACATGTCCCCTGTGACGGCGCTGGATTCCAGGTCGTACAGGTAGCAGGCAGTGGTGATGGTGTCCTTGGGCACGATCCGGTTGATGCTGTCCAGGGTGATGAAGATGTCCTGGGCGGCGGCAATGCCCGCGTCATACCCGGCGCCGTCCCCGGCGAAGGCCGCCCCCACCTGGGAGTAGAGCCGCTCAAAGTCGGAGCGGTCCGTGGCGGGCTCCACCGAGAGCACCGTCAAGCCGGCCTCCTCCAAGGCTCCCCGGGCGTAGCTGCTCTCCCCGTCCAGCAGCACCAGATCCGGCTGCAGGTCGATCACCGCCTGGGCGTCCTCCAAGGAGACCTTGGGGAGCTCGTCCAGGCCAGGCTGGGTACACAGGTCGCTGGCCCCTGCCAGCTGGGTCTCATACCCCAGGGCCAGCAGCACGTCCGCCAGGCTGGGGGACAGCACCACCGCCTTGGTGGGACGGGTGGAGATGGTGGTCCCGTTGACCTCCACAGGGTACTCCCCGGAGGCTGTCACACCGGACACCAGGTCGTCCACCTGGGAGCAGCCGCAAAACAGGGAGGCTGCCAGCAGCAGGCTGAGGAACAAAGCGAAAACACGCCCAGCGGCGCCAAATTTACTTTTCATAGGTAAGACCCTCTTTCCTTTCAGAAGGCCCGCCCGCCGCCTCCGGCGGCACAGCGCGCCCTTCGTGGGTAATCGGATTTCCCCCCTATTTTACCCTCAAAGGGCTGGGTGTGTCAACCGCTGCCGAAAAATCCTTGACTTTTCCCCCGTTCCAGCATACAATAGAGACCGCATACCCCCTCCCAAAACCGGCCGGCGCTGTCAGCGCCAAGGGGCCAAAAAGCCCTTGGGCAGAGACGGGCCAAAGGGGCCGCAAGAGGACACACTCGAAATTTTCCTAGATTTTGGGAACTCGAGCTTCCAAAAATGGCTCTAGACCGCGGGTTTCCGGGTTTGGGGCGGTTCTAAGGCGGCCCTGGTTCTAACGGTTGTTCTAAGGAATTTTCAGAAAACAAAAATTACTCGCAAAAAGTTCCTTTCACAGGAATTTTATATGGAGATGTACCCAAGTGGTTGAAGGGTCCGCACTCGAAATGCGGTAGGTCGGCTTCAAACCGGCGCAAGAGTTCAAATCTCTTCATCTCCGCCAAGAAAAAACAGGCTGACGGTAACGTCAACCTGTTTTTTCTTGGTGCATACTTTTTTCGATTCATTTATCTAAATTTCGAAGCACTGTAGGAAAGTCAATCGCTTCTATTTGTGGAATACCGCCATATGCACCGCACAAATATTTATTACGAAGGCTGGTTTGCTGATAAATCCGGTCACCGGCATTACTTACGGGAACAACGGAGCGGTTCGCATTTTGATCTTCCTGAATTATGTAAATTGCCTCCTTAATATTATCTAATTCCAGCAACAACGTATTGTGCGTCGTGATAATGAGCTGCCCTTTTAAGTATGGCTTTGCTTCACTTATGATTTTGGCATACAACAAATCATGGATACCGGTATCAGACTCGTCCATCACTACAGTTTCACCCTTTAAGGCCCGCAAAAGGAGTGGCAACATCCGGATAATTTGATGATTCCCGTAAGATTCATACTCAAAAGGCAAGTCACGAACTACACCAGAGATTCTTTTTTGTATGTAAAGTGTATAATTAATATGATCAGAATCGCCAGATTCTTTCTTGTAATATAGCCTTTGATTATCTCCATTTATAGATCTAAATAAATAAGTTAGGATTTCAGCTGTACGATCAATTTTCTTTTCATCAGTTCTTCTAACGTTCCCAGATTCTATATCAATCAGCATTCCTTCTTTTGTCGGGCCACTTATCAGCGCATAGGGATTATGATTTGAATTAATTGAACAAGAGACCCTAAAAAACGAGTTCACCAGCTGGAGAAAGTTTTCTAATACACCTTCACGAATATATTGTCTGGACTTATCATTTGTCTCATGTAAAAAAATCGCCAAAAAAGTGTGCTTTCCCCAAAAACGCTTAACCTGTTCATCAATATCTCTTTTTAGGGAATCACTTTTAAACAAAGCTTTGTTAATCACTTTTTTGCCATCAGTCAAGTCAAAATAAATTCCGCGTCTCTTTTCCAGAACATATTCAAGGCGCTCGTGAATAATTCCATCAGCACCAAATTCCACAATGTATGAACCTTGTTTTTCGTTAATCATAAAATCATATTCCAGGTAAACTGGGTTCTCGTTACCAACCATACGGCACTCTTTAAACAGGTTCTCACTTGAACGGAACATTCGTGCTAACATTTGCGGCAATAGTTTTGGCAAAGGATGATCCGTGCCCTTTGGGTGTTCCTGCTCATAAAGGATTTTCTCAATCATGTCCCGAACGTCCATAGTACGCATAAGGTCAATAAACACCCCAAGACCAGACATCAAGTTCGTTTTACCCGACCCATTCTCTCCATAGATAATCGCTAGGTGTTTAAAATCCTTCGGTCCTTTAGATAGGTCGAACGTTACATCTTCAAACGAATAAAAATTCTTCAACCGAATTTTGGTAAACATAGGCGCTTCACCTCTCCCAAACCTCATTATACTCTTATTCCTGCCAAAGTCAAGACTTAGCCATTATTTCGATAGGTATTACCTCGAAATGCGCCCCTATCTATTGACATATTGTTGGAAATGTAGTAGAATAGCATCGAAGCAAGGCCCCCGTACACGTGCGCCGGAATAAAAAA